>JAPKYX010000300.1 GCA_026394075.1 Acidobacteriota bacterium | reverse complement strand
GTGGATGATGTCCGCCAATTCCTGATGGGACCGCTGATGGAATTGGTCCGAGGGGTCCGCCAGCGCATATAGAGGGCCCGTGTCAGCCAATACCCCGCCGGTCATGAGCCGGCCAGATACTCGTCGTGACGCTGGCTGATGTCGATTTCCCCGCTACCCTGTGGCGCTGGCGTGATCTTCAGGGGTGATGGAGGGGCCACGTAGCCACGGCTCCGCAAAAACTCCAGCAAAGCAGTCTGGACCAGAGCCGCCAGCGGAGGCTTGACTTCTTGATGAGCCAGGTAGCGCTCCAGTGGTTCTTCGAGTGAAACGTCGATGGAGACGGAAGCGCGGCGCATACGCTCAGGCTAGCACCAGTTGGTGCAATGGGCTGACCGCCTAAGGCTTCGCGGCGTCCTCAATCTTCTTGTCGAGGTAGCGCTGGCGGCTTTCGGAGATGAAACGGCGGGCGTCCATGGGGCCGCCCCAGCCTTGGCTGACGATACGGACGCCTTGGAGCTCTTTGTAGATCTCAAAGAAGTGCTCCATTTCGCGGCGGACGTGGGGGAAGATCTGGTCGATGGTGTGGATCTCGTCGTAGCGGGGGTTTTTCACCGGGACGGCGAGAATCTTTTGGTCGCCTTGGGCGTTGTCGGTCATGTTGAGTACGCCGACGGGGCGCACGGTCATCACGCAGCCGGTGAAGCTGGGTTCCTGGACCAGCGTCAAGACGTCGAGCGGGTCTCCATCTTCGGCCAGTGTGCCGGGCACGAAGCCGTAGTCGCCGGGATAGTGCATCGGTGAATAGAGAGCCCGGTCCAGCCGGAACAGGTCGAGGTCGCCGTCGTACTCGTACTTATTCTTGCAATTCATCGGAATCTCGACGATCATCCGGACGATCTCGGGTGTGTCGGGGCCAGGTTCCAGGTCGTATAACTTTACGGTGCGCACGTCCACCAAAGTATCAGATTGCTCTTTCCGCCCGATGAATGGGAGCGGCCCTCAAAATAATCTGTCCGCCGGGAACGGGTGTCACGTATTTGAATTTGAGAATGGAGGCAGTGATCGCGATCGAAGAAACGGCTGTAAGCGAACCGCTTGATTTCGATGCCTTGCTGCGTGACAACCAGGCGATGGTGTTTTCGATTGCCTGGAACTACCTGCGAAACCAGACGGCGGCGGAGGAGATCGCGCAGGAGGTTTTCCTGAAACTGTTTGAGTGCCTCCAGTCGATTGAGAGCGCGGACCATGCGCGATTCTGGTTGCGGCGCGTGGCCAGCCAACGCTCCATTGACCGCACGCGCCGGCATTGGTGGCAGCGTGAGGTGGCGATTGAAGCGGCGGCGGACGTCGCCTCGGCCCCGGCTCCGGCTGATGTGCTCGCTTCGGCGCGGTTGGGCCGGTTGGTGGCGGCGTTGCCGGAGAAGCTGCGGATGGTGGTGATCCTTCGGTATCAGGAAGACTTGGGGCCGGAAGAGATTGCGGCGACGCTGGACATTCCGGTACGGACCGTGAAGGCACATCTGCACCGGGCATTGGAGTTGCTTCGTGAGAAAGATGGACGTTTGCGGCTGATGGAGACGTCTCGGGCATCTGAGGCGGCGCGGGCTGTCAACCGGAATGTGGTGAGGGATTGAAGATGAAGCCATTTGACGACCAGGATTTTGAGAAAGAGTTGTCCCAGGCGCTGGCGCGCGTGACGCCGCCGGAGGGCTTTGAAGGCCGGGTGCAGCGGCGGGTCCGGTTGGCTGGACGTGCCATCCCGGCGCGGCCTGGGAGTGGCGGACTCTTTTCCGGTTGGCGGCTGCAGTGGGCGGCGGCGCTGGCGGTGGTGGTGCTGGTGGCGGGCGGTACGTGGAGCTATCAGGAACGCGAGCGGCGCCGTGGTGAACTGGCGCGGGATCGAACGCTGGCCGCGCTACGGTTGACGAGCGAGAAATTACAGTTGGCGAAAAGTCGAATTCATCGGGTGAATCAGGGAGATATGCAATGAAGATGATCATCGGGCTGGTGACGGCGGCGGTGCTGTTGGCGCAACCGGTCAAGTGGCCGGCCAGTTTTGAGGCGCTGTCGAAGAAGAGCAAAGAGACGGTGGATCTGACGCTGGACGCGGATGCGCTGGGACTGGCCAGCAAGTTCCTGTCCGCTGACGACAAGAGCGGCGGCGACGTCAAGAAGCTGATCAAGGGCGTGGAAGGCATCTACATCAAGAGCTTTGAGTTCGACAAGCCGGGTGAGTATTCGAAGGCGGACGTGGAACTGATCCGGTCGCAGATCAAGGGGCCGGAGTGGACGCGGATCATGAAAGTCTCGGAGAAGAACGAGTCTGATACCGTCGAGATCTTTGTGCGCAAGGTGAACGGGCAGAATGCCGGGTTCTTCCTGCTGGCGTCGGAACCGACGGAACTGACGGCGATCCAGATTGTCGGCTCCATTTCGCTGAACGATTTGTCGGGCTTGGGCGGCTTTGCGGGCATCCCGAACATGAGTCTCCAGAACCTGGGCAAGGGGGCGTCTTCGAAGGATAAGAAGGACAAGAAGGACCCTAAGGACGAGGACGAGGAGAAGGATCTCGACGAGGTGCAATGATGCGGGCCGGACTCTTACTGTGGTGTCTGACGGGCTGGGCGGCGGAGCCGGAGCCCACGGCGGCGGAGATCATGCAGCGGCTGGCTGAGAATCAGCAGCGTGGGCAGGAACTGCGGCGGCAGATCGTCTATAAGCAGTCCGTGCTGGGGCGGATGCACCGTGGCAACAACAAGTTGGCGCGCGAAGAGAAGTACGAGTTTGTGGTGACGCCGGCGGCCAAGTCCTTCGAGCGGAAACTGGTGGAGTTTGCCGGCAAGTACGAACGGGATGGGCGGATCTTCATCTATGACAAGCCCAAGTATCAGTACAAGGACATTGATATTGATGGCGGAGTTCTGGGCGAGCTGGTGGAGGAATGGACGGGCGACGAGAAGTCCCGCGATGGGATGCCGGACGACTTCTTTCCGCTGACCGCGGACAAGCAGAAGCACTATGAGTTCGTGCTGGTGGGTCGCGAGGAGTACCAGGGCCAGCCGGTGTGGAAGGTGACCTTCTCCCCGCGCAAAGGCGAAGACCTGGATGAATGGTGGGCGGGCGAGGTGCTGGTGGACCGGGAAGCGTATGAGCCGGTGCTGATCACGTCGCACCAATCGAAGGGCATTCCGGTGGCGGTGAAGATTCTGCTGGGCACCGATATTCGCAAGATGGGTTTCAAGGTGACCTACCAGAAGTTCATGGTGGGCACAGCGGATGCCCAACAGGCGGTGTGGCTGCCGGCGACCTATGGCGGGGAGTTTGATGTGCGAGTGCTGTTTGGGTACCGGCGAAAGATTTCGCTGTCGATGCGGAACTCGGATGTGCAGCGGACGCAGGCGGCTTCGACGGTGAAGTTTGAGGATACGGGCTCCAGCGGTGAGGCGAAGGCGCCCGCCACGCAGCCTTAGACGGCTCAGCAGAAGGTCGGCCATAAAAACTGCGGCCCGGGACTCCTTGAGGGAGACTCCGGGCCGCTTTCAATTGGGGGCAACAGGAATCGCTATTGCTGCGGAGGGCGGCGTCCGCCGGGGCCGCCAGGGCCCATGCCGCGGCGTTCGCTGGAGAACTTCTTGAACTCCGTCTGTTGTTCGGGAGTGAGGACGGCGGCGATTTTGGTGTTGGTCTCCTCACGCATCTTCTGCATGGCGGTCATCATTTCTTCTGAAGGCGGGTTGCCGGGTTCCGGGCGCGGGTACTTTTCGCGGAGCTCGGCCATCTGCTTCATCTGCGCTTCGATGATCGGCTTCACTTTGGCCGCCTGCTCGTCGGTGAGCTTCAGGCGATCCTTCATGTCGGTGACTTGGCGCTCCACCATCTGGGCGGGGTCCATACGGCCGCCGCGTCCACCGGGGCCGCCCGGGCCTTGGGCGAAGGCGGTGGTGCCCACCAGAGTCAGGCTGGCGGCCAGCGCCACCTGCATCAAACGGTTGTTCTTCATGATTGAAATTCCTCCTTTAAGGAATCGACATCAGTGAAGACGGCGCGCCCGGTAGGACGTTACGCCGGGCTACAGAAGCTTAACGAAGATTTACGCGCGGCTGACAATTCTTACGCGGGCCTGACTTTAGTGGGCTTTTTCTTGCGACAAAGGTGGGCGGGCCGGGTTTGAGACGGGCTCGGTTGGAACCCAGGCCGATTCAAGCCACGGCTCGTAATTGGCACCGAAGCGGATGTGGACGCGGTAGACGAGCGGTTTCGCGCCGGCCTCAATCTTGGGTAGCGACAAGAAGAAACCGCGCCATTCGGCGGGCACCTGAAGGCGGCCGTTGATGAAGTGAATGTGCAGCTGCCAGTAGCTGTCCGATGGCTTGGTTCCCGTCACCTGATGGGCTGAAAGCTGCGCGGGGGCGATCAGGTAGCGGTCCGGTTGGGGCCATTGCTGGCGCAAGCGATGTGGGTCCAGGCCGGCATCGACGGGAGTGAGGCGCGAGGCCAAATTGCTCACATCCGGTCGTGGCGGCGTGGGAACGGGTCCGGCATTCGGACGGCGCCGCAGCTGACTTGCAGGAGTAGCTGAGGGCGACGGGGAACCGGGTTCCCGCAGCTCAAAAACGGCGAAGCCGCGGCGGGGCTTTTGGTTCTCGCGCGCAAGACCCAGTTCCTGTGCCCGGCCGCTGAGTGTAGCGTCAGGCAAGTTCGACATCAGGAAAGTGAGATAGATCGCGGATTGATTGCGATCCCCGGTGTTGAGCATCAACTCCCGTTCGGTGAGCACGATGCTGGAGGTGGTGGCTTGACGGTTCGCGTTGGCCCGCCAGGTCACCGCCAGGGGGATGATGACCGCCAGCGCGGCGGCGGCAAACGACAAGCGGCGCGGCTTCATGACGGGCTCCCGGGCCGTTGGTGGAGGCGGCGGAATACCAAAAGCAAGGCGAGGCAGACCAGGCCGATGAGCCCGAAGAAGGCCCAGCCAGGCAGGATCTCCCAGAGCCAGTCATAGAGCTTGATCAGCAGCAATAGCGTGAAGGCGGTGCCGCCGGTCCACAGCAGCTCCGGATGACCGTAGCGGATGGACGCGGAGATGGCGGCCGCGCTGGCGGCCAGGGTCAACGACGTGTAGCCGCTCTCGATGCGACTTCGTGAGAAGACGTCGGAGGAAGCGGCCAGGAACGATTCCATGCCGGCCTTGGATAGGATGAGGCCGGTGAGCAGTGCTAAGGCGGCACCGGTGCCGCGAAAGACGGACTGAAAGTCCACCGCCTGCCAGCGGGCAGCGGCCAACAATGCGGCTCCGCCCAGCAGGGTGAGTTCCGGATGGGCGAATGGGTTGATCGCGGCTTCACCCGAGAGATGTGCGTACCAGAGAGTGAGGTTGGTGGCGGTGAATATGAGTCCCACGATGAGTGGCACGCGGAGCCGGAAACGGTAGGCGAGTAACAGGCTGTAGATGGCCCAGGTCGACGGAGCGGCGGGCGAGGGAAGCAGCGAGAAGATCTCGCCCAGCGTGATGGATTGGGCGATGAAGGCCGCGATCGAAACCAGCACCAGCAGGGCCGTGGCGTAGAGCGTGCGCTCCCGGGTGGCAGCCCATTCGGCCAATGCCAGCGGGATCAACGGGGCCAATATCAGCAAGCCGACCTGCCAACCGGCCGCCAGTTGTCCCCAATAGAACTGGACAAAAAGGAACACGGCCAAACAGATCGCCAGCGTGCCCGCGGCCGAGACTACCTTCATGCCGAGGGAGAGTTTGCCTTGGGTGGTGGTGGTATCGATGTCGAACTGCTGGGCCAGATCGGCCAGTAGCGACTGGTGATGAGCGGCAATGGCCGTTTGTTCGGAAGGCGCTAGTTGAACGACACCGGCTGCTTCCAGGTCAGCCAGTTCTTCCTGAAAGGCCCGGATGCGGTAGGTGCGGCGCTGGGCGGCCTCGCGATCCATTGGCTTCATTATGCACCTGGGGGTGCGCAAGTGGTCCGTACTGGGGCGTTGATTGAGGGATGGCAGGGACTGTCTACCGGTTCGGTCGGTCCTTCGCGACGGTCCAGGCCCGGCATTCAGCCCTTGTATCGCGATAAACTGCTGGTTTCATGGATAAACTCCAAAGCTACACAATCACCCAAGGGCGGGACCGGGCACCGGCTCGCGCGATGCTGAAAGCCATTGGCTTCACGGATGAGGATTTGCGGAAGCCGATTATCGGCATCGCCAATACCTGGATTGAAACCATGCCCTGCAATTTCAACCTGCGGGCGCTGGCCGATGACGTGAAGCGCGGCATTCGCGAGGCGGGTGGGACGCCGATGGAATTCAACACCATCGCGATTTCCGACGGCATCACGATGGGCACCGAAGGCATGAAGGCGTCACTGGTTTCGCGTGACCTGATTGCGGATTCGATTGAGCTGTGCGCGCGCGGCTACATGTTTGACGGCTTGGTCTGCATGGTGGCTTGCGACAAGACGATTCCGGCGGCGGCCATGGCGCTGTTGCGCCTGAATGTGCCGGGCGTGATTCTCTATGGCGGCACCATCATGCCGGGTCATCACAATGGCAAGCCGATCTCGATTCAGGACGTGTTTGAGGCCGTCGGCGCGAATGCGGCGGGCAAGATCTCTGATTTGGAGTTGCTGGCGATTGAGAATGAAGCTTGCCCGGGCGCTGGTGCCTGTGGTGGCCAGTTTACGGCCAACACGATGGCGACGGTGATGGAAGCGATTGGTCTGGCGCCGATGGGTACGGCGGCGGTGCCGCAGGTCGATTCCCGCAAGAAGGAAGTGGCGGCCTATTGCGGCAAGGTAGCGGTGGAAGCGGTAAAGAAGGGCATCAAGCCGCGCGACGTGGCCACGCGGGCGGCCTTTGAGACTGCGGTGGCTTCAGTGGCGGCCTCGGGCGGCTCCACCAATTCGGTGCTGCACCTGCTGGCGATGGCGCGCGAGGGTGCGGTGCCGCTGACGATCGACGACTTAAACGCGATCAGTGATCGCACGCCGCTGTTGGCCTCCTTGAAGCCGGCGGGTGAGTACTTTGCCGATGACGTTGACCGGGCGGGCGGTATTCCGGTGATCCTGCACCGGCTGCTGGAGGGCGGCTTTGCCGATGGCTCCGCGCTGACGGTGACGGGGGAGACTTACGCCGAAGCGGTTACCGCAACGGCCAAGGAGACGCCGGGCCAGAAGGTGATTCGGCCGCTGTCGGACCCGATCAAGAAGTCGGGCGGTCTGGTGATTTTGAAGGGCACACTTTCTCCCGATGGCGCGGTGATCAAAGTAACGGGCATCGACAAGAAGCAGCACCGCGGCCCGGCGCGGGTCTTCAATAGTGAAGAGCCCGCCATGCAGGCCGTTTTGCGCGGCGACATCAAGCCGGGAGACGTCGTCGTGATCCGCTACGAGGGGCCCAAGGGTGGTCCGGGTATGCGCGAGATGTTGGGCGTCACGGGAGCGATAGCGGGTGCCGGTCTGGGCCAGGATGTGGCGTTGCTGACCGATGGCCGGTTTAGCGGAGCGACGCGCGGCTTCTCGATTGGACATGTGACACCGGAAGCGGTGGATGGTGGTCCGATTGGCCTGGTGGAAGAAGGCGACTCGATCCTGATCGATATCGAGCACAACGTCATGAATCTGGAAGTGGATGATGCCACGCTGGCGGCACGGCGCGCCAAGTGGGTCTGCCCGGAGCCGAAGTACAAGGTGGGTGTGTTCGGAAAGTACATCCGCAGCGTGGGCTCAGCGTCTGAGGGTGCGGTGACCAGCGGCGCTTAAGGCAAAGCCAAACTGCAAAAGAGGCGGGGACCGGTGCGCGGGTCTCCGCCTCTTTTCGTTTTGGCGCGCCACGCAAGCTGATGGACGAGGGGCGCTCGGTGGGCCAGGGCTTACGAACTCAGGTGGCTGCGGCGGCGCTTGGCGCGGGCGGTGGCGATGGTCCGGGCGATGGCCAGGAACTCGCTGGCCTTCAGCACGGCCCCGATGCTGAGACGGGGGTCGCCCGAGAGCACCGGCACTACCATGTCCTCCGCGGAACATCGGGAGACCAGATGCAGGGCTTGGAACTGGATCTCGGGCACGGTGAGGAAGTGCAGATCGTAGGCGTTCTTTTTCAGGTGAGCCAGCTTCTGCACTTCATTGATGCGCTGGTAGATCAGTGCAGCCAAGTCGCCTTGGGCAAACGAGTGCAGGCTGGCCGCCATCTTGTCTGTCGCGTTGGGGATCTCGCAAATGGTGATGCTGACTGGGGATTTGGCGTCTCCATCACTTGCCCAATTGCCGAGGTACAGCACGCGGCAGCCGCGGACAACGACCGCTTCCAAGCCAGCGCCTGCCAGCAGATCTTCTTCGAAAAGAGTGCCGCAGGGAATGTGGCATACCTTGCTTTCGTCGCACTGACTTCCGGTGACATCCAGGAGCGCCTGAGAATAGAGGGAGAGCAAGTCCTTTGAGGCGGAGATCATTTGCAGCGGCATTTAGGAGGGCCTCTTGACGAGAAACGTGGCGTGCCACTTTCCGGTGCCGTCCTGATAGCCCAGGTCCGGGTGGGCAAAGCGGCTGTAGTCGACACTGGTTTCGCCGGTCAGCGGATCGGCGATGGTCAGAAACTGCCTGCCGGATGGGGTGACGGAGTAGCCGCGGATGGTGATGAAGTGGCCGCGGTTGGTGACGTTGCCATGCTTGTCACGCCACTTGATCAAGACACAGACGGGCCGGCCGGCGTTGACCTCCCGGCGCACGGCGGCGAACGAAATCGGCTTGACGATCGGCTCTCCGGACAGCAGGTCCAGCTTCTGCAACTCCTCGTGCAGAAAGCCCGATATGTTGCAGCTATCCTCACCGGCACCGCAGCAGGCCTTCCTTAGGCTCCGCCCGACTATCTGGCACTGGGTTCTTTCGGCCGCCGGGCGGAACAGACGGTCGACACTGACCGTCACCGCTGCCCAACACCACTCACTGTTCTTTTGGCGCTCAAGGGAGAAGCTAACTTCTCCCTTGGAGTCGCGCGCCGACGCAGTGCCGCCCGTTCTAGCCGTCTTCCGAGCGGTTGTCGCCATGGATGCCATTGCAAGTTGGTGGTGGAAGTCTTGCTTCCACGCCCTTACTTCTTGGCCGGAGCCTTCTTGGCTGGAGCCTTCTTGGCTGGAGCTTTCTTGGCCGGAGCCTTCTTGGCCGGAGCTTTCTTGGCCGGAGCTTTCTTGGCCGGAGCCTTCTTGGCCGGAGCCTTCTTGGCTGGGGCCTTCTTGGCGGCAGCGACCTTCTTGGGGGCTGCGCCGCCGCCGGCTAGATCGGTGGTCTGGGAGTTGTTCCCGCCGCCGCCGCCGAGGTCGACTGTGGGGGAGTTGTTACCGCCGGCCATGGTGGCCTCCTTGGTTCAGGTTCAGATGGGCCGCGCGCGTTGTGGGCGGGTTGATGAGGGCCATGTGGCTTGATCTCCCTTCGGGTCTCACTTGGAGTGATTGCTCTATACAATCACATAGCCCTTCGGCTAAGTCAACGGTAGTTGAGGTTCAGGGCCGGGTGGCGGCTCGGAGCCGTTGAACGAAGGCTTCGGTCCGGATGATGCCGCTGGCTTCCGGCCATCGGGAGAGGTCTTCCAGGAGTGCGCGGGGGGCTGGTTCCAGGCATTTGAGGGCGCTCTCCAGATCGCCAGCCCGCTGGTAGGTGAGGGCCGCCCAGTACATGGTGTCGCTATCACGCGGCGCCAGTTGGAGGGCCTGGGCCGCTTCCAGTTGTGCGCGTTGTGGCTCTCCGGTTTGGGCGCAGAGATAGGCCAGCATGGCGCGGAAGCGGCTGCCGCGGGGCTGCGAGATGACCAACTGCTCCGCCAAAGTGCGGGCGCGGCGGAACGCGGACTGGGCCAGCTCCGCGCGGGCCGTGCCCTGATAGGCGACGCCCAGATAGAGCCAAGCAAAGGTGTCCTGGGGGGCTAGAGTGGTGGCTTTCAGCAATGGCTCCAAGGCATCGTCTCCGCGGCTCAGGTAGAGCAACACGTGTCCCAACTGGACCAGCGTGTCGGAGGTGACTTCCTGATTGAGTGCCGTGCGCAACTCCGCCTGGGCTTCGGCAAAACGGCCTTGATCCTGATAGACCACGGCCAAGCGCAGGTGCAACGAGGCCCGCTTCGGCGCCAACTGTATGGCGCGGAGCAAGGCCTTTTCCGCTTCAGCCAGGTTTGATTGCGAGGAGTGCAACACGGCGAGTGACTGGTAGATGCGGACATCCTCCGGTGCCAGCCGCTGGGCTTCCCGGTAGGCCTGCAAGGCTTCTGGCAACTGGCTGCGCTGATAGTAGAGCTCGCCCAAGCGGCGGTAAGCATCCGGATGCGGCGGCTGGAATTCAGTGGCTCGTAGCATGCGGGCCACGGCCTGCTCCGGGCGCCCGGCATCGGCTTCAACCAACCCTGCGATGCGATGGACTTCCGCACAATCGGAGTTGCGCAGTTCAGCCTGTTCCAGGGAGGCGGCTGCTTGTTGCCGCCAGGATGCGATTTTGGTGAGGAAAGCTTTGCGGCGTTGGACTTCCGCTAAAGCGGCGTACGGTAGCGCCGAGCCTGGGTCAAGCGCCGCGGCCTGCAGCAATTCGGCCAACGCCTGGTCCTGCTGGGTGTCATCTTTGAAGAACTCGAGCCCCCGCTGATAGGCCGGTTGGGCCTGCGCGTTGACGGTAGCGGCCTCTCGCAGGGCCGGAAGGTGCAGCGCCCGGCTGACGACGCCGGTCAAGGCGATGGGTGCGAAGCCCAACTGGTCCGGGGCGTAATTGGCTGCCCATTCCAGAGCGGGGGCGCCGGTGCGCAGATCCACCAAAACGGCATGCACGGCTACCTTGCCGGACCGCGGGGCGAGGTCCACGGTCAGGCGGTGGGTGGAGGTGCTCCAGTCGCGTGTTTTCAAGGACAGGCCGAGCTGCGGGCTGTCCTTCAAGTGACCCAAGGCTTCCAGCGTCTGCTGCCGCAATTGCTGAGCATCAACCGAAACCCCGGGTGCCACTTGGATGGACGGCAGTTCCAGGATCGCGCTCTGCGCCGGCTTGGTGGCTTGCCAGTAGGTGCCGAAGGCGGCCAGGGCGGCGAGCAGCAGTGCTCCGGCGGCGATGTAGGCGCGGCGCTTGAGTTGAGACGGGCCCAGCGCTTCCAGGATCTGCTGAGCCGATTGATAGCGCTGCGCTGGGTCCGCGTGCAGGCACTTGGCCAGGATTCCGTCCCAGCGGGAGCCGAGCGGGGGCAGGGTTTCCGGGGCGATCGCGGTGTGCTGAGTGCTGCGGTTCGCCTGTTGTGCCGCTTGCTCCACGTCGATCGAGGCGGTGGAGGCCAGCATGGCCGCCCGTGTTTGGGGCCGGTAGCCGGAGATCAGCTCATAGAGGATGACGCCCAATGCATAGATGTCGGTGGTGACGGTGGTGCGCGAGCCCTGAAATAGCTCTGGGGCCATGTAGCCGGGCGAGCCGCCGCCGGTGTTGCGGACCGAGACCCCGTGGGCTAGGCCAAAGTCGGTGATGACGGTGCGCAGGGAGCCATCCGGATTCTTGGCCAGAATCAGGTTGGCGGGTTTAAGGTCCCCGTGAACGATGTTGTGGCGGTGGGCTTCGGCCAGTCCGGCGCAGACCTGCCGGGCGATGGTTTCGGCCTCGTCTGACGGAATCGGCCCTTCCCGGAGGCGGAGAAAGAGCGTAGGCCCGTTCAGCAACTCCATGGTGAAGAACTCAATGGGCCCGTCGGGACTCTCCATTGAGTGAATCTCGTGGATCTTGCACAGATTGGGGTGGCTGACTTCGGTGGCCAACCGGACTTCCGGACGGAGATGCCGGTCACGGCCGGCGCGGGCGCACTTCAGCGCGATCGGCCGGTCCAACTTTTCGTCGAAGGCCTCGTAAACGACACCCATGCCACCCTGGGCGATGCGCCGGACGATACGGAAACGCTCCAGCAGCAGTTGGCCGGGTGCCAAGGGGTCGTAGGGTGTATTGGGCAGCGTGGTGGACATCGTCCCGGGAGCTATCCCATGTTATCTGAGGCTGGGGGAAGGCGCGACTAGGAATCGGACACTGGTATTCGCACACTCAGGGTGACGATTTCCGAAAGACCGATGTCCGGTCCGCGTCCTGAAAGGGCAGGCCAGAAAGCAAAAAAGCCCCGGCGGGAAGTTCCCCCGGGGCTTTTTCGTACTTTCCAGTCGAGACAGTTTACAGGTGTTGGTCGAGCAGTTTGGTGATTTCACCCTTGGGCACCGCGCCCACGATCTGGCCGACGGGCTTGCCGCCCTTGAACAGCAGCAGGGCGGGGATGCCGCGGATGCCGTAACGGGATGCCGTCTGCTGGTTCTCGTCCACATTCAGCTTGCCGACCTTCACCTTGCCGGCGTAGTCATCAGCGACGGCGTCCACCGTGGGGCCCAGCATGCGGCAGGGGCCGCACCATTCTGCCCAGAAGTCCACCAGCACCGGCGTTTCGGCGTTGAGGACGTCGGCGTCAAAAGCGCCATCCGTAAAGTTAACAGTGTTTTGTCCAGCCATTGGCTTCTCCTACTTCAGTTCGGTTGGATGCGGAGGGGTTGGAAAAGATTCAGCGTCCCCGGCTACAGAGAACGGTAAAGTTCCCTGTAGGCTTCGACTGTCTGCTTCCACGAAAAATCCTGGTCCATCGCCCGGACTACCATCGCCTGCCAGCTGGCGGGATCGTTGCGGTAGACCTCAAGGGCGCTCCGGATGGCCAACAACATTTCCCATCCGTTGTATCCCCAGAACTTAAAGCCCGTTCCTGCTTCAATCGTATCATCGAGTCCACCGGTGGCCCGGACGATGGGGATGGTGCCGTAGCGTAGCGCGTAGAGCTGCGACAGGCCGCAGGGTTCGTACTTGCTGGGCATCAGGAACATGTCGGAGCCGGCGTAGATCTGGTGCGCGAGGGCGTTGGAAAAGCCCAGGTAGGCGCGGACCTTCGCTTTATGGAACTCTTCCATGTGCCAGAACATGGTCTCCTGGCGGGGGTCGCCGGAGCCGAGCAGGATGAAGGTGATGTCCTCGGCGCAGAACTCATGGAACACCTGGCCCAGCAGGTCAAAGCCCTTCTGGTCAGCCAGCCGAGAGACCACTCCGATGAGAGGCCGGTCGATGACTTCCTCCACCGGGAAGCCGAACTGCTTCAGCAGTGCGGCCTTGCAGGCGCGCTTGCCTTCGGGTGCCTCCGCTGAATAGATGTCGGCGATGTGCGGGTCAGTTTCCGGATTCCATTCGGTGTAGTCGACGCCGTTCAGCAGTCCGGTGAGTGCTCCGGAACGGGCGCGGAGTAGGCCGTCCAGGCCAAAGCCGAATTCCGGGGTTTGGATTTCACGGGCGTAGTTGGGGCTGACGGTGGTGACGCGATCAGCAAAGACGATGCCCGCCTTCATGGTGCTGCCCATGCCGTTGAACTCCACCAGATCACTGCGCCAGTAGCTGGAGTTCAGCCCGACGGCCGCCAGTTGCGACTGCCCGAACAAGCCGCGATGTTCGAGCGAATGGATGGTCATCACCGACTTGATGCCCGCAAAGAACGGGTCGCCAGGGAAGAAATTTTTCAGGTAGAGCGGCAGCAGGCCAGCCTGCCAGTCGTGGCAATGGATGACGTCCGGCCGGAACAAATGCCGGGCTACTTCGAGCGCGGCCCGGCAGAGGGCGCCGAAGCGGACATGGTCGTCGTCGTAGCCGTAGAAGTTCTCGCGGTCGTAAAGCGGCGGGCAATCGACCAGGTAGTGGGCGACGCCGCGCAGGTCGAGTTGGTAGATGTCGGCCAGGTAGTAGCCACCGGACATCCAGATCTGGAGGTCACCGAAGACTTTGCGCAACCCGGCGAGCGGGATGCGGCGGTAGCGCGGCAACACGACGGCCGTTTCGATGCCAGCTTCCACCAGCACCGGCGGCAGCGCGCCCAGCACATCGCCCAGTCCGCCACTTTTGGCGAAAGGGGCCACCTCTGATCCAACCATCAACACGCGCATTGGTTTGTTCTCGCTCCGGTTCCGGACTTACCCTTCGGTGACCTTGCCGGTTTCGTAATCCCAGCTCATGCGGCGGCCTTTGCGATAGGCCATGTTGGCCAGGTGGGCGGCGCCACAGGCGGCCAAGCCTTCGGCGGCGGTTTCCGCCAGCGGCTTGCCGGTGCGGACCGCTTCGATGAACTTTTCCTGATGGTTCATGGCCGGGTCGGTCGAGTACTCGACCGGCTTTTTGGGTGACGGACGCCAGTCGCCGGCTTTCTTCAGATACTGCTCGCGCATCTCGGCGGGCCAGCCGAGCGAGCCATAGCGCTGGACGGGGGAGGGTTCGTTTTCGGGATAGAAGACGAGCTTGGATCCGCCGCCGCGGCTGCTTTCAAACACGAGCGAACCTTCGGTGCCCATGATGGTGACCGGTTGACCGGTTGACGTACATGTCGACGACGAAGCCGGGTTCGTACTCGAAGATCGAGTTCATGACGTCGGGGACGGTGCGGCCATCTTTCCAGCGGTAGAGCCCACCCAGGCTGACGACGCTTTTGGGTGCTTTGACCGGCATGACGCCGTGCGTGAGCGTGAGCAGGTGGACAAACAGATCGGTGGCAACGCCGCCCGAATATTCCCACCAGCAGCGCCACCGGAAGAAGACTTTCGGATCGAAGGCGCGCTTGGGGGCGGGGCCGATGAAGCGGGCCCAATCGATGGTAGTGGGTGAGGCGTCGGGCGGCACGGGGTAGACCCAGGCGCCTTCCGCCGAGTTCCGGTTGTTCGACATCCGGATCATGTTGACTTGGCCCAGGACGCCGGACTTGATGATCTCGCGGGCCTTGAGGGCGGCCGCGGAGGAGCCGGCGCTGGAGCCGACTTGGAGCACCTTGCCCGACTTTTCGACGACGCGGCGGAGTTCGACGCCTTGCTCAATAGACCAGGTCATCGGCTTTTCGAGATAGACGTGCTTGCCCGCGGCGAGTGCGTCCAGGGCCATCTTCAGGTGCCAGTGGTCCGGCACGGCGATGACGACGGCATCGACATCTTTGCGGGCGAGAATCTCCTGGTAGTCGCGGGTGACGGGCAGGTCGGCGCGCGTGGCCTCGCGGACGGCGGTGAGGTGGCCATCGTAGATATCGCAAGCGGCGACAATTTCGGCTCCGGCGACTTTTTTGAAGTTCTCGAGCAGCTGCGTGCCGCGGATGCCGACGCCGATGTGAGCGATGTTGATCTTGTCGTTGGCCGCGAAAGCTTTGGATGCGGCGGCGGCGGTCAGCAGGGCGCCCCGGCGGGTAATGGAGATGCCTGTGGTCATCGAAGGCTACGTTACCATGAGGGCAGGATGGAGGCACCCCAGTCAGCACTCGACGCCGCCCTTGGGCAAGTGAAACGCATCGCCGAAAGCGAGCAACGGGCTTTGGCGGAGCGACTTAATCAAGGCGTGCGGCGGTTGCGCCAAGCGGCCGACATGGCCGAATGGACAGCGACGCTGCTGGACATCACGGGTCGTTTCTGTTCGAAGAGCACGCTGGTGCCCGCGGCGGAAGCCAAGGCTGCGGCGCTGGCCAGCGTGATCGAAAGCGGCGAGCTGGTGGTGGCCGTGCGCACCCGCGATGAAGTGTCGGACCGGTTTGCCGGCCCGGGGCGCGTGTACCTGTTCCCGATCGCCAAGGCGTTCGTGCTGGTGGCGGAAGAGCCGGTTGAGCCGAGCGCATTGGAGCTGCTGACCGCGGTGGCGGCGCTGGCCCGCCCGCAGGACAAGACGCTGCTGGCGATTGCCGCTGCGCCTGCTCCGGCGGCGCGGCCTGGTTGGGAGTCCTTGCCTAAGGCCGAGCAGGAGCTGCATCTCCGGGCGCAACGGTTTGCTCGCGTCAAGGTGGCCGAGATGCTGATGGCGTATCCGGATGCCGTGGCGGCCGGACGCGAGGGTGGGCGTCTTTACGACACGTTGCAACTACCGATTGACGGCGCGCGTCGTCAGTATGAGAGCGACTTCATGAGTGCGTCAGCGACGATGGTGGACTACCTGCATTTAGAGTTGGTGCGGACGCTGGCGCAGGATGACGACCTGCGGTTGGGAGAAGAGTATCCGGGTCCTCTGGCTTAGTTGCGCTGGATTGATGGCGCTGGCCGGGGCTGGCTATGGCCAGTCCGCTGACGCGCTGGCGCGCACGCTGCGCACCAAGCCCACCGTGCCAGGCCGTACCGCGCTGCAGAAGTTTGCGCAGGCGCATCCCAAGGATCAGGCCGGGGCTGTCGCTCAACTAGCGCTGGCGGTGCACGACATCGAGAGCAAGGTGCCGGAGCGAGCGGTCACGTCCTTGCGATCGCTCGAAAAGCGATTGCCGCAGTTGCGGGACTATCTCCACTTCTTTCTCGCGCAAGCGTTGGCGGACAACGGCCAGTATCGCGAGGTGGTGAAAGCGGCGGCGGAAGTGACGGCCTCGCCGGTGGAGACGCGGGCGGTGGCGCTGGCGGTGCGGGCCTACGTCGAGTTGGGCGAAGCGGACAAGGCCGTGGCGCTGGTGCGGGACCGCTATGCGCGCCTGGATCAACCGGCCGCCGAAGCGCTGCTGGGGAATGCGTTGGATGCTGCGGGCCAAGGTGCGGCGGCGGCGCAGGCCTGGACGCATCTTTATGTAGCCCACCCGAAAACCTCCGAAGGCGCGGCGGCGCGCACTGCGCTGCTGCGGGCGGGCATCGCGCTGAATACGCGTCAACGATTGGAGCGGGCGCACCGGCTGTTCGAGCTGAACGACAACACTGAGGCGCGGACGGAGTATCTGGCGGCGATGACTGAGCTGACCGGTCCGGACCGCGAACTGGCGCGGGTCCGCGTGGGGGCCACTCACTACCGGGCGAAAGAGTACGCTGCGGCGCTGAAGGTGCTGCGTGAGGCGACGGCGGCCGCTCCTGAGACGGATGCGGAGCGGTTGTACTGGTTGACCGAGGCGGCCCGTAAGGCCAAAGAGACTTCCCTGATGGAGGAGACGGCCGCAGCCATCCGGCGTCTCTATCCGGCTACGCGTTGGGCGACGGAGGCGTTGGCGTCAGTGGGCAATTCGCTGCTGGCTTCCGAGCAGTATCCCGAGTCACAAAAGTATTTTGCGCTGTGTGCCGAAACGCAATCGAACTCAAGTTCGCTGCCTTATTGCCACTGGAAGGTGGCCTATCAGGCCTACGCTGACCGGCGCGCGGATGCCTATCAGCAACTGAATGCTTTTGCGGAACGCTTCCCGGTGGCCAACCAGGCCAGTGCGGCCTGGTACTTCCTGGGCCGGTTGGCGGAGACACAGAAGAACATGACCGTGGCCCGCAACTTCTACACGCGGGTAGCGGAGCAGTTTCCGAACTACTACTACGGCATGCTGGCTCGGGAGCGGGGCGGCGTCGTGGGACGGGTGATGGATGCGCAGCGGCTGAGCTTTGAGCCTTCCGCTGACTTGAAGCTGCGGCAGGAGAGGGCTGGGCTGCTGGCGACGGCTGGTCTTGATGACTATGCTGAGCGTGAGTTGCGTTATGCCGGGCGGCAGGGTGTCCCGGCGCATCAGTTGGCGTTTGCCTTGGCCAAGCTGACCGACCGGCGCGGTGAGCCGGACCGGGCGATGCGGTTCATCAAAGGCATCTTTCCGGGCTATCTTTCCGTGCCGATCGAGGGTGCGCCGAAGGAGTTTTGGCGGCTGGTCTATCCGCTGCCCTACCGCGAGGACGTCGAGCGATTTGCGCGGAGCCAGAACCTGGACCCGTATCTGGTGGCGGGCTTGATCCGGCAGGAGTCCGAGTTTAATCCGAAGGCACTGTCACGCACGAAAGCGCAGGGGCTGATGCAGGTGATGCCCGCGACGGGCCGCGAGATCAGCCGCAAGCTGGGCATCAAGGGCTTTACGCTGGCCATGCTCTACAAGCCCGAGATTAGCCTGCAGATGGGGACCTACCATTTCCGCAAGTGGTTGGATGCCGAGGACGGCCAAGTGGAGGTGACGCTGTCGGCCTACAATGCGGGCAAGACGCGGGCGGACCGGTGGCAGAAGTACGGCCCGTTCCGCGAGCCGGCGGAGTTTGTCGAGATCATCCCGTTTTTGGAGACCCGGGATTATGTGCAGGCCGTGATGCGCAATGCGGACATGTACCGGCGGCTCTATGGGCCGGCGGGCAAGACGCAGACGACGGCGGCGGCGAACTAGCGGGCGTTTCGGCTAATCTCAATAAATGGCTGGGACAGTACTTTCAGCGAACCGCCAGCGGTTTGCCAGCGCGCGGACAGCGCAGTTTACCGAATCGGTGATCCGGGAGATGACGCGTCAGGCGATCATCCATGGCGCGGTGAATTTGGCGCAAGGCTTCCCGGATTTTCCGGCTCCGGCGGACATCAAGGAAAAGGCCTGCGAGGCGATCAACGCGGACATCAATCAGTATTCGATCACCTGGGGTGCGAAGCCGCTGCGGGACGCGATTGCGCGCAAGTATCGCGAAACCTATGGTGCGGAGTTCGACCCGCAGCGCGAGATCACGGTCTGCTGCGGCGCTACCGAGGGGATGATCGCGACGTTGCTGGCCACGACGAATCCGGGCGACGAGATCGTGGTGTTTGAGCCGTTCTACGAGAACTATCACCCCGACACGATGTTGTGCGGGGCGACGCGGCGTCTGGTGACGCTCTACCCGCCGGCGGCGGAAGGTGGCGCGTGGAGCTTTGACCGCGAAGAATTGGCCCGGGCCTTCAACAGCAAGACCAAGGCCATCATTTTGAATACGCCCAACAATCCCACCGGCAAAGTGTTTGACCGGGGGGAGTTGGAGTTTATCGCGCAGCTTTGCCAGGAGCACGATGCGCTGGCGATCACCGATGAGATCTACGAGCACATTCTTTACGATGGCACCGAGCATGTCCCGATGATCACGTTGCCGGGTATGCGGGACCGGTGCATCACCATCAATTCGATGTCCAAGACGTATTCGGTGACCGGTTGGCGGGTGGGTTGGGTGCTGGCCGCGCCGGACCTGACGGAGACGATCCGCAAGGTGCATGACTTCTTGACCGTCGGCGCGGCGTCGCCGTTGCAGGCGGCGGGTGTTCATGCGTTGGCCTCTCCCGTAACTTACTACACGGATTTGTCGGAGCACTATCGCGAGCGGCGCGACAAGTTAGTAGAGATCTTGCGCGAGGCGGGCTTTAAGCCGTTTACGCCGCAAGGCGCTTACTATGTGATGGCCGATATCTCGGCATTTGGCTTTCCCGATGACCACGCGTTTGCGCGGCATCTGGTGGAGCACGTCGGCGTGGCGGCGGTGCCGGGGTCGAGCTTTTTTGAAGATCCGGCCAAGGGGTCGCAGCTGATCCGCTTCTGCTTCTGCAAGAAATTTGAGACGTTGGAGGCCGCCCGGGAGAAGTTCCGGCGGCTGTCCCGAGGCTGATTTCACTATGCTTCCGGCCTTTCTGGTTCCTGAAATCGATGTTGAGGAAAATGGCGCTGGTCCCGCTTTGGATTTGAGCGGGTGCGAGGGCCGGATGCTGCGCTTGACGCTGGGCATCACGCGGGCACTGGAGCAGCAGAGCCTGGATGTTACTATCTGGGGCTCAAGCGATGGCGTGACTTGGAGTGAGCATCCGGTGATGTCATTTCCGCAGAAGTTCTACTGCGGTACTTATTCTCTGCTGATGGACCTGAGCAAGCATCCGGAGATGCGGTGGGTGCAGGCGCACTGGAAAATGAACCGCTGGGGGCGGGGAAGTTTGAAGCCGATGTTTGGGTTCTATTTGTTTGCGCAGGCCTTGGAGTCCGGGGTGGCCGCCTAAGGGCGTGGGGCGAGATCCACTCCCTTGCGGTCGTGGCTCGGTCACGCTGCTAGCGCCAGCCTTGCCAGACGTAGGCGCGGAAGCGGCGGGCGATGGTGAAGCCGTAGTTGCGGTAGAGGTGGACGGCGCTGCTGTTGCTCCCGGTGACGGTGAGGCTGGCGTCACGGCAGCCGCAGGCGGCGAAACTGTTGAGCGAGAAGGCCAGGAGGGCTCCGCCTAAGCCTTGGCTTTGGGCATGAGTGCCCACGCAGATCTGCGTGATGTGGCCCGTGTGCGGCGCGACCATGCTGGTGAGCGACAGGCCCGCCAGGCGGCCGGTGCGATCAATGGCGGCCACAGCGCCTTCCGAGAAAAAGTTGCCGCAGCCGGGGTACTGCACGATGTTCAGCAGGAAGCGCCGCGCACCGGCCACATCGCGGTATTGATCATTAATCTGGCTGTCGATGTGGTGCCGGTAACAGTCGGCGATCAGGTGGGCGGCTTCTTCCTGGCGCAGTTCATTCCAGGGGACCAGTTCGTAGCCCTGGGGGATGGCGAACGGTACCGTTTGGGTGGTGCCGGCCATCATGAAGAGCCGGTCGAACACCGTGAGGTTCCGCCAGGCTGGCAGCCGTTCCGGTGCGACCCGGAGCAGCAATAATTGCGACTCGGCGCGGCGGATGGACGTGCGCTGTTGGATTTCGCGCAGGGCGGTTTGCAGCAGGCGGAGATCGAGATCCAGGCCGGAGTAGGCCTGCAGAACGTAGACATCGCCGATCAGCGCCTTGTGGTCTTCCTCGACGAAGTAGATGTACCCGGCCAGGCGACCGCTGACGAAGCACGCAAAGCCTTCCAGTCCGCGCATGTCCAGATAACGCCGGACGAGAGCGGCTGAAGGGGCGAAGTCCCAACTGAGTTCCCGCCGCCAGACCGCAGTTTCCTCGACCAGGAGGTCTTCCAGGTCTTGGGCTTGCAGGTGCCGCAAGGGCACCATCTCGGCATGGGCGGAGTCAATTGAGGCGGTGGCCATCCATTTACCGTGGCGGACCCGCTTTCAAGAACCGCTTGATGGAGGCCGCCGCCTGACGGGTGCGGTGGTGGTTTTCGATGAAGGCGAACCGCACGTGGCCATCGCCGGAGGGGCCGAAGCCGATGCCGGGGGCGACGCCGACGAGCGCTTTCTCCAGCATCAGTTTGGCGAAATTCAGCGAGCCCATCTCGCGGAACGGCTCCGGTATCGGGGCCCACAGGAACATCGAGCCCTGCGGCTTCTCAATGGGCCAACCGGCCTTCTTGAGGCTATCGACCAGAACGTTGCGCCGCTTTTCGTAGATCTCGCAGATCTTCTTGGTCTCTTCTTCGCAGTCGCGCAGGCCGATGATGGCGGCGATCTGGATGGGCTGAAAGATGCCGTAGTCGAGATAGCTTTTGATGCGGGCCAGGGCGGCGATCATGCGCGGGTTGCCCAGGCAGAAGCCCACGCGCCAGCCCGCCATGTTGTAGCTTTTGGTCATCGAGAAGATCTCGACGGCATGTTCCTTGGCGCCTTCTACCTGCAGGATGCTGGGGGGCTTGTAGCCGTCGAAGCCCAGGTCGGCATAGGCGAAATCGTGCAGCACCATGGTGCCGTGCTGGCGGGCCAGTTGGATGATCTCTTTGAAGAACTCCAGGTCCACACACTGCGTGGTGGGGTTGTGCGGGAAGTTGACCAGGATCATTTTGGGCTTCCGCGCGGAGGTGGCAAACAGGTCCTTCAGCCGGTTGAGGAACTCGGCCGGTGTCGGCATGGGCAGCAGGCAGGCATGCCCTTCCGCCATGATGACGCCCCATTGATGAATGGGATAGGCCGGGTCCGGGGTGGCCACGACGTCACCCGGGCCTAGTACGGCAAACATCAGGTGCGCTAGCGCGTCCTTGGCTCCGATGGTGGCGATGACTTCCTTGTCGGGGTCGAGCGTGACGCCGTAGTTGCGCTCATACCGGCGGGCGATCTCGATGCGGAGGTTCGGGATGCCCTTGGAGACGGAATAGCGATGGTTGCGGGGATTGCGGACGGCCTCGATCAGCTTGCTGACGATGGGCTTGGGGGTGGGCCCATCGGGATTGCCCATGCCGAAATCGACGACATCTTCACCCGCGGCGCGCAGGCGCGCCTTCATCTCATTGGTGATGGCAAAAACATACTGGGGCAGCTTCGAAATGCGATAGAAATCGCCGGAGTCAGACACGGACATATTCCTTCATTGTAAAGTGAATCGGATGAGCGCTTTACCCAATGCCTTGCTGTACTCGCTGGCAGCGCTGGCGGTGTACGCGGCGGTGATCCGGCTGGCCATGGCCGTGATGCCGGAGTTGTTCACCCGGGCCAAGACGGATGGCGCGGGGGCCCTGTCGGCGGCTATCGTTCTGGGGGCCGCGCTGATCATCGCGGCGACGCTGCACTAGGCCGGGCTTCGCCGACGGGCCAACTTGAGCACCAGGGCGGCTGACCATCGCCGGTATGGAGCGTTTGAATTATGAAACTATTTTAATTCGAAGCGCGTCGGACTGTGCGAGGTCCACTAGTTCCCATGTTTTCTGCCCGTTTAACCCAGCTGATCGAGTCCAATTGGAGGGAGATTGCCGAATTGGCTGCCCGCCGGTTGGCGGCTGATCCCCGCTCTTCCAACTATCACCAAATGAAGCCCGCCGAGATTCATGATCGGGCCTATGAGATTCTGCACAACCTCAGCTTCTGGCTGGTGGCGGGTGACCGGGTGGAACTTCACCGGCGGTACGTCGCCCTGGGGCAGATCCGTTGTGCAGAAGGGATGCCGGTGATGCAGGTGGTGCGGAAGCTGCAGGTGATCAAGCAAGCGGTGCGCGAATATGTGCGGGACCACCGCATGGGGCCGGACGCGGTGGAACTGCATGGAGAATATGATCTGACTTCGGCGCTGGACTTGTTCTTTGACGAAGCGATCTATGGCATTGTCAAAGGCTTCGAACTGCAGTGGGAGTTCGACGAAGACCGGATGGATTCGGTGTTGAACGGCCCTAGCGCGTAAGCCCGGCCAGCAGCAGCGCGGTGAGGTCGGCGATCAGGATGTTGCCGGGGTTGTCGGGCGAGTAGTCTACGTTGGGCATTCCGTCCACCGCAATGGCGATCGCCAAGCGGCCCTTCGGGCTGTAGACCAACCCGACATCCGAGCGAAGGGCATCGAGCGAGCCGGATTTGGATGCGACCGGCATTTGAGCTTCGATGCGACGGCCGATACCGTCTTTGTACTGCTGCCGCTTCAAGGTGGCGATGATCTCCTGAGAAGCGGCGGCGCTGACGATCTGGCCGCGTTCCAGCATTTCCAGCAGCCGCACCATCTCACGTGGAGAAGACGAGCCGATCCCGAAGCGCTTGTTGACCGCCAGCAGACCTTGCCGGCTGTGGCCGGAGGGGTTGGGCTTGAGGTTCTTGCCGTCGCCCAGGATCTTGCGCATGGAACGGGTGGCGACGAACCCCCATTGCTCCAGACACTCGTTGACGTAGTCGGCCGAGATGCGGTCGAGGATCAGATTGGTGGCGGTGTTGTCGCTGATCACGATCATCACGTGACCGAGATCGCGGATGGAGAGCCGGGTGCCGTCTGCCAGTTCGCGAATGACGCCCGAGCCGGCCACTTTGTCGTCGGCATTCATGGCGACCGTCTCATCCATCCGCAATTTGCCGGCGGCCGCGGCCTGATAGACCGCACACAGGATCGGAAGCTTGATGGTGGAGGCGGTGCGGACCTGCTCAGCTGCCGCGCGGCCGTATTCGGCGCCGGAATCGAGATTCTTGGCGGCAATCCAGACTTGGCTGCCCGGGTGCTGTTGCGCGAAGCGGCTAATGGATGGCTCAATGGCGGCCAGCGACGATTCCATCTTTCGATTATGGCCAATCTTGGGATTGTGCCTGCCCGTTTGTGCGAAATTTGAGAAGAGCTTCCCTTGTTTCCCATAGCTGAATATTGGTGGGTGTACCTTGCCTTCACCGGCCTGATCATCGTTTTGTTGGCCCTGGACCTGGGCGTCTTTAACCGGACGCCGCACGAGATTTCGTTAAAGGAATCGACTGCCTGGACCGTGGTGTGGTTCCTGGTGGCGGGTGCCTTCAACTGGGTCTTCTACCTGTGGGCCTGCACGCAGCTGCCGCCCGATCTTGCGCGCCAAGCCGGCCTTGAGTTTGCGGCCGGATATCTGGTGGAGCGCGCGCTGAGCTTCGACAACATTTTCATTTTCGTAGTGGTGTTCAACTACTTCGCGGTGCCTCCGCGCTTCCAGCACCGGGTTCTGTTTTTTGGCATCGTGGGTGCGTTTGTATTCCGCGCGATCTTTGTCGGCGTGGGCGCGATGTTGATGCGCTACCACTGGGTGGTGATGTTTTTCGGTGTCCTGCTGCTGTACACCGGCGGCAAGATGGCATTCGGCCTGGGGGAAGAGTCGATAGAGCCGGAGCGCAACCCGATCATCAAGCTGCTGCGGCGGTTCCTGCCGGTGACGCCGGAAATGGACGGCGAGCGTTTTTTCAAGCGCGTCAACGGTGTCCTGCACGCGACCCCGCTGCTGGTGGGGCTACTGTTCTTGGAGCTGACCGATGTGGTGTTTGCCATTGACAGCGTGCCCGCAATTTTCGCTTTGACCCAAGAGCCGCTGGTGGTCTTCACGTCCAACATCTTTGCCATTTTGGGTCTCCGGGCGATGTACTTCATGTTGGCGGGGGCGTTGGACCGGTTCCATCTGTTGAAGTACGGGTTGGCGGGAGTGTTGATTTTCGTTGGACTGAAGATGGTGTGGTGGAACGGCGTGCAGGCTCCGCATGTCCCGATCGTGTGGTCGTTGGGTGTGATTGCGGCTCTGCTGGCGGGCTTTGTCGGTTTGTCGCTGGCGATCCCGCCCAAGCGAAGCTGAAGCTATGGTGCCTGCCCAGCCGATTGCCGTGCCAGCGGAGCGGTTGCCTGGGCTGGACCTATTGCGCGCGCTGATGATGCTGCTGGGGATCGTGGTGCACACCGGAATCCCGTATGCAAGCGGAGGCACTTCCCCGGGGTACTGGGTAGCACCGCAACAAAGCATCGGCGTGACGGTGCTGCTGCTGGTGATCCATCACTGGCGGATGCCGGTGTTCTTCTTTCTGGCCGGATTGTTCGGCAGGCGTTTGCTGTTGCGCTACGGTGCCGCCGATTTCCTGCGCCACCGCGCGCGGCGGATTCTGCTGCCGTGGTTGGTGAGCCTGGCCGTCATCACGCCGGTGATGCCATGGGTGGCGGAGTGGAACCGATCCGCTGAACGGCATGCGGCCCCGCTGCATCTGTGGTTTCTTGAGTACCTGTTGTTGTTCTCGATGTTGATGGCGGCATTGTGGCGTTGGGACGCCCTGCGGCGATTGGACCAGCTGGGGGGCTGGTTGTGGCGCCGTGCGGGAGGGTTGTGGTTGCTTGTGCCAACGGCCTTGACGCTTCCCCTGTTCCCTTACGCGGTCGTGCCCTACCCGGCGGAATTTCTCCCCTGGTGGCAGGTGGTGGTGACGCACGGTTGGTTCTACGCGGCCGGGGCGATGTTTGATGCGGTCCGGCCAGCCTTGCCGTGGCGGCGGCTGATCCTGCTGGCATTGATCGCAACCGGCCTGAATCTATGGCTGACGGAGCAAGCCGTGCGCGGGATCGACATCCCTGGCTGGTGGCTCGGATGCAGTGCCAGTCTCGAAATTTGGTCGACGCTGGGGGCGCTGACTGGTTGGGCGATGGAGTACTCCCGCCGGCCGCCAGCGGCTCTGCGGAGCTTGGCGGATGCCTCCTACTGGATCTATCTGGTGCATTTCCCGTTGGCGCTCGTTCTGCCACGACTGCTGAGCGCGGTACTGCCGGGCATCGCCTTGCCGCTGGCGGCCGCGGCCGGTCTGACGTTAGCGATCAGCTGGGGGACACGTTCCCGACGCTTGGTGTAAGCGTACTGAGCGCCCTTCACTAGCGCACCGGCGTCCGCGCGTCCGGCCAAAGGGTAAAATAAAATCACTCAAGTGCCAACCCTGACCAGTTCCATGACCCGCAATACCCGGCAGCGTACCGTCATCCGCCAGGTGTTTGAAGAGGCCAACCGTCCATTGGGAGCGCCTGAGGTGCTGGATGCCGCTCAAGCCAGCGTGAATGGGCTGGGCATCGCCACGGTCTATCGCACCATCAAATCGCTGGTGGAAGACCAGTGGCTGGTCCCGGTAGAGTTGCCCGGCGTGCCGCCGCGCTATGAGTTGGCGGGCAAGGGCCATCATCACCACTTCCATTGCAAAAGCTGCGGCAAGGTCTACGAATTGGAAGGCTGTGTGGACAATCTCAAGCGACTGGTACCCGCGGGCTTTCAGGTGACGGGGCACGACGTCACGCTATCGGGCCTTTGCTTGACCTGTGCCAGCGCCGCCTAACCCTCAGCCGATTCGGTGGACATCCCCCAAGTGGATGCCATAATCGAGACGCATGGCGGACCTGGCAAGAATTGGCGTAGCAATCGATTCTGATCTGCTGCAGTCGTTCGATAAGGCGATTGCCCGCCGCGGCTACACGAACCGCAGCGAAGCATTCCGCGACCTGATCCGCGACGAACTGAGCCGCGAACAGGGCCAAAACGCCGACGCGAACGTCGTCGGAACGATCACCTTGCTGTACGACCACCATGTACGCCTGCTCACCGAACGGCTGACCGAGACCCAACATCACCACCACGGTGTGATCGTTTCTAGCCTCCACGTTCACCTCAGCCACCACGACTGCCTGGAAGTGCTGGTCGTCCGCGGAACCTCTGCCGCCGTACGTAACGTAGCCGATCAATTGATCGCCACCAAAGGCGTCAAACACGGAAAACTGGTTCTGACGGCCATTTAAGGTGTCTGCGGCCCATTTCTGCGGGGCCAGCCAGTCCGTTCAACGCCCCCAAACAAGAAAAATCGCGCAGAGCGAAGAATTCTGGGGCGCAAACAGGAACTTTTCACCCCGCCAGGAGCCCCAAAGTCCACTTTTCGAAGCGCGAGAACCAACCTTTGCCCGTCCGAGTCTCCCAAGAACAAACAAAAATCAACCCAATTGCAACTTTAACTCGTTTCTTTTCAACAGATCGTCACGAAACTGCAAAATACACCGAAAAAACACTTGCGCACCCCCCCCCTGATTGGTATTCTGACAAAGCGGCCCAAGTGGAACAAACGCAACGCAGCCAAAACGGGGCGCTTGCGAAAAGCTGAAAAGCTTGATACACTCGGGAATGTGGAACAGAGCGCTCCACACAGTAGGACCGGCGGAAACGCCACCCACTCCGTAGTTCTTAAGTTCTCGATTTAATTCAGACGCTTAAGGGAAACTTCACTGTAAGTGCCCCGCGTTTGAGCAAGTTTCGAGGCCTCCGTTGGCGACATAGATAGAATCTGGTTGTCAGCGGGCAGATCTTTAACAATCTGGTTGGATGCCAAGCAAAGTCTGAGTCAAGTCTCTTAAGTTTTAACCGAGAGCGGACCAGGTTCAGGGCGCTTCGAAGTGTGAAGTGCGCCTGAGCCAATACTCAAATCAAGATCAAACGAGAGTTTGATCCCGGCTCAGAATCAACGCTGGCGGCGCGCTTAACACATGCAAGTCGCACGAGAAAGGGGCAACCTGAGTAAAGTGGCGCACGGGTGAGTAACACGTGGATAATCCACTCCTTTGTGGGGAATAACCCTGGGAAACCGGGGCTAATACCGCATAAGCCCGAGAGGGGAAAGCAGCAATGCGCAGAGGAAGGAGTCCGCGGTCGATTAGCTAGTTGGCGGGGTAAAAGCCCACCAAGGCGACGATCGATAGCCGGCCTGAGAGGGCACACGGCCACACTGGCACTGAAACACGGGCCAGACTCCTACGGGAGGCAGCAGTGGGGAATCTTGCACAATGG
>JAPKYX010000092.1 GCA_026394075.1 Acidobacteriota bacterium | reverse complement strand
CTGCGGAGATTGAGGTGCGCGCGGACAAGGAAGTGACGGCCAAAGTGACGCCCGCCGGTTATCGGCGCAGCATCTACACGCTGCATCGCCGGCAGACGCCGCTGTCTTTGCTGGATGCTTTTGATCAGCCCGCCATGACGCCCAACTGCACGGAGCGGCGCCGATCGAACGTCGCCACGCAGGCGCTGCACATGATGAACGGCTCCATGACGTGGGATCTGGCGAAGTTCATGGCCGGGCGCGTGATCGACGAGGCAGAGGGCGACCGGGCCAAGCAGGTGGAGCTGATCTATTTGCGAGCCTATGCGCGACGCCCGTCAGAGAACGAAGTGCGGACGGGCTTGCAGGCGATCGGCCAGTTCCGCCAGCAATGGCCGGCGCGGCTGTCGACGGACAACGCCGATGCTCCGCGGACCTGGCAGGCGGAGTGGCTAGCGCTGGCCAACTACTGCCACGCCATCCTGAACTCAGCGGAATTCAGCTTCATCGACTAGGAACGACAATGGCCAAACGGACGCGGCGGGACTTTTTTTCGACGATGGTGGACGGGGTCCACGGGGCGGCGCTGGCGTCACTGCTGGGGGGCGACTTGTATGCGGCTCCCACGTTTGACCTGAAGCCCAAGAAGGCCCACTTCCCCGGCCGGGCCAAGAGCGTCATCCACCTGTTCATGAACGGTGGCCCCAGCCAGGTGGATCTGTTTGATCCCAAGCCGATGTTGAACAAGATGGCTGGCAAGACACCGACGCGGGAGCTGGCCTTTGCGATCTCAAACGGCAAGGAAGCCGGAACGCTGATGCCGTCGCCGTTTGAGTTTAAGCCGCGCGGGAAGAGTGGCATCGAGATCTCGGACGCGCTGCCGCACTTGGCCACTTGCGTGGATGACATTGCGCTGATCCGTTCGATGTATGGCGAGCACGCCAATCATGAGCCCGCGCTGTTCCTGCTGCATTCCGGCCGCACCATTGCCACTCGCCCCTCGATTGGCGCTTGGGTGAGCTACGGCTTGGGCACCGAGAATCAGAACCTGCCCGCCTACGTGGTGCTGGACGACCCGAAGGGTCTGCCGATCAATGGCATCTCCAACTGGCAATCGGCGTGGTTACCGCCCATCTACCAGGGGACGCGGTTCCGCGCGGAAGGTCCGCCGGTGTTGAATTTGCAGCCGCGCGCGGAGATGCCGACACCGCTGGTGGAGGCGGAGCGTAGTCTGCTGCGGCAGTTGGATGCAGCCCACCGGGAGACGCGACCGTATCAGCCGGATTTGGACGCTCGGATTTCCAGCTATGAGCTGGCGGCGCGCATGCAGCTAGCGGCATCAGATGCTCTCGACGTCAACAAGGAGACGGAGGCGACGCGCGACGACTATGGCTTGAATGATCCGGCCACCGCCTCCTATGGCAAGCGCTGCCTGATGGCCCGCCGCTTGGTGGAACGCGGGGTGCGCGTGGTGCAACTCTACATTGAAAGCCAGATCTTTGACACGCACGGCGACCTGAAGGCCGGGCTGAACTACGCCTGCAACAAGACCGACAAACCGGTGGCGGCGTTGCTGAAGGATCTGAAGCAGCGTGGATTGCTCGATTCAACGCTGGTCGTCTGGGGTGGCGAGTTCGGACGGCTGCCGATCTCACAAGCCGGCGGCAAAGATCCCGGACGCGACCACGGACCCAACGGGTTCAGCATGTGGATGGCGGGTGGTGGCGTCAAGGGTGGCGTGGTGCATGGAGCCACCGATGAGGTGGGCTTTAAGGCCGAGGACAAAAAGGTGAGCGTGCATGATTTCCACGCCACGCTGCTGCATCTGCTGGGCCTCAGCTATCGCGATTTGGCTTTTGAGCGGGCGGGCCTGAAGGAACGGCTCACCGACCAGTTTCCGGCGCGGGTGGTGACGGAGATTTTGGCCTAGGCCGGCTGCCGGTAGAGAAAGCTATGGAGACACTGCTCCAGGGAGCCGTTTTCGTTGCGGCAGAACCAGAAACTGGAATTTGATTCCCGGTTCCGACCGTTCGTGTGCAGTGTTCGCTTTGTCCCCGAAGTGGGGTGGTGTACGCTGTCCAGTACATGTTCCGATTACGTTATCTATTGCCGATCCTGGCAGCCACGATTTCCGTCCAGGCTGGGCCTGTCCTGAGCACCTTGAGCTACGTCCGGTTGCATGGTCCTTCAGACCCAGATTTGATCAACGTTTGCGCCAATACCAATGGTGACCCCTGCTTGGGGTCGGTGCTGGCACCAGGGACAAATTGGACGTTGAACTACTCTTCTGCAAGCAGTGCTAGCTACGGCGTACTCCATAGTAAGGCTAGTGTTTTTCTGACCGGAGACGACTCGCTTGGGCCCTTGACGGGTGTGGGTACTTTCCCCGCTTTGGCCTCGGTTGGTGGACGAGCGTCTTTCCAAGATGTATACACGATCGGGGGTGGCACTGGCACCGGCACGTTGTACTTCACGTTTGCGGTAACCGGGACGTCGAGCCAGACCAAGGGCCAGTCCGGGCGAGCTCAGTTTAATATGGTTCCGGTTACCGGCGGGGGCTTGGATTACGGGAAGCAGGTTAGCTTTCCGGTGGTGAAAGGTGCAGCTACAGTTGGGGTGCCGTTCACGTTTGGAACGCCCGTCGAGTTCAGTATCGACTTCTACGCCTTGGCGCAGATCTTCAGTTGGGTTCCGGGAGCCGCCGCGATGGCCGATTTTTCCAATACCGCGGTCCTCGACGTGATTTCCGTGAAGAACAGCAAATCGCAAGACGTTCCCTCGTTCACGATCAAGGCGGCATCCGGCACGCAGTATTACGCCGGTGGGATCGTTCCGGAGCCTGCGACGGGATGGTTGATGGCGGTGGGGCTCATGGTGGCGAGCCTCGTTGCGGCCCGGCGGCGATAAGGCGGCGACAGGGTTCTCTTAGGCCAAGGCTGGTTGCTGGTGCTGGGTCACTTGGGAGAGGTGGGCCGGGCGGTGGCGGTCCCAATCGACGACGCTGGATGCCAGGAGCGGTCGCGCATAAAGGTAGCCTTGTCCTTCGTCGCAGCCCATCGCCAGCAGGGCGTGGTGTTGGGCGGAGGTTTCGACACCTTCGGCGATGACGCGTAAGTTGAGCGAGTGGGCCAGCCGGATGACGTTTTCGAGCAAGGGAGGCCGGTCGGAAGCTTGCTGGATCTTTGTGACGAAGGAGCGGTCGATCTTCAACGTCTCGACCGGCAGGTTCTGCACATAGGCCAGTGACGAGTGGCCCGTCCCGAAGTCATCGATGGCGAAGCGGATGCCGCAGTGGCGGAGGCGGTGAAGCTGGGCGATGGAGCGCTCGGGATCACGCATCAGGGAGCTTTCGGTGATCTCGAGTTCGATCAACGCCGGTTCCAGTTGATGCTGCGCCAGGTGACGCATGACGTCTTCGGTGAAGCTGGCCTGCTCCAGTTGGAGGGCCGATACGTTGACTCCTACGCGGACGGTGGAGAGCCCTTCCTTTTGCCACTGGCGCGCCTGGCCGCAGGCATCGTCGAGGGCCCATTCTCCGATCGAGACGATCAGGCCGGTTTCTTCCGCGATCGGGATGAAGGTGGCCGGCGATACTAAGCCCAGCGAGGGGTGACGCCAGCGGATGAGCGCCTCGACGCCCGCCAGTTTGCCGGTGCTGAGTTCGATCTGGGGTTGATAGTGCAGTTCCAGTTCCTGGTGGCGGATGGCTGAACGCAGGTGGCGTTCCATTTCTAGGCGTTGCGGTGGGGCTGAGCCCATCGCGGGATCGAACATCACTGTGCGGTTGCGGCCCTGGCGCTTGGCGTGATGCAAGGCCGTGTAGGCATCACGCTGGAGGACTTCCGGATCGGCCCCGGGAGCGCCGGAGCAGCCCCCGATGCTGACCGTGAGGCAGAGTTGGTGGCCGTGTACGTCAAACGACTCGGCGAGGCGACTCCGCAGTTTTTCGGCGACGAGCTCCACTTCTCCGGCGCGGACCATGGCGGGAATGATGACCACGAATTCATCGCCACCGGAGCGGGCGACGATGTCACTGTCGCGGACCGCGGTGCGGAGACGGTCGCCCACTTGGCGGAGCAGCTCGTCACCCGTGCGGTGCCCGAGAACATCGTTGACGAGCCGGAAACGGTCGAGCCCGAGATAGAGTACGCCGACAGCTTTTGGTGCGCTACGCGATCGCATCACCAGTTGCGAGAGCCGGTTCTCCATGGTGAGACGGTTGCAGAGGTTGGTCAGGGAGTCGTACTGAGCGCGGTGGGTGAGCTCCTCCACCATGTTGTGCTGTTCAATGGCGATGACCGCGAGGCGCTGAGCAATATCAAGGTGTTCGGCTAGCAGTGCGGTCAGTTTGGCGGAAGGGGTCCGGCAAAGGAGAATCGCTCCCAGTTGCTCCCCGGCGGCCGACTGAAGAGTATGGGTCTGGAGTTCGTCCGGGATGGTCGGTGTTAGGGTGGCGGTGAGGTTTTCCGCGAGCGCGGCTGGGAAGTTGGGGCTGGCGACAAGTTGCAAGCCCTGCGGAGTGGGGATCAGGATGGCCGCGCCGGTTTGGGGATTGGGTTGGGCCAGGCGGGCGATCGCGGAAAGTGTTTCCGTAAGGGGCCCGTTTTGGGCGATCCGTTCGAGGATGTCCTGGCGGGCCTGATTGAGCGCATGATGATGGTCCCGGCGGCGGCGGGGCCGTGCGGCGGGCCGCAAGCGGAGATGCTTCATCGTGAGCTGATCCCTTGGGCGAAGCGATCGGTGTCATTGACGAAGGCCGCCGAATCCCCTCGAACGGGAAGCACCACCCAGCGCAGGTTGACCTGCAGTGTGGCCACGCGGTTGCCAAGGAACGCTTGATGCTCGTAGACGGTGTCGGCCAAGGGGCTGAGTTCTTTGGTGACGGCAGCATTGTCGGTGTCCCGTTCTAGCAGGAGGACCAGCGTATCGTCATTCCAGCGGTAGGCCTCTGAGGCGGCGGTGAGCGCGCGGAGACGCTTGCGGGTGAGGCTGTCGAAGATCTCTTCGACAAGGGCTGGGCCGTAGCGGGCGGTGACGTGACGCATTCGCTCCAGTACCAGAATCAGGCAGTAGTGACGCCGGCCGGAGGCAACTCGGGCTTCGTAGTCTTTGATGGCCGCCGGCCGGGTGTTGGCGGTGGCGGCATATTGGTCGGCAACGGAGCGGATGGCGGCGTACTGGGGGCCAAGTTCGGTGACGGCTCGTTCTTTTTCTGCTTTCTCCTTCTCGGCCTCTTCTTGCACCATCCGGGTGATGGCCTGAATCTCACCGCGAAGTCCCTGGATATCGCGGACTTTAGTTGCTCGATCCAAGTTGTCTTTGACGTGTTCCAGCCGGCTGATGGCGCGGTCGCTGCCGGAGATGGCCATGGTCATGGCTTCGTTCAGCGTGCTCAGGATCCGTTGCAGTTCCTGCCGGGCTAGGGCGTCGTTGTTGGTTCGCTTTAGTTCCCAGGCGGCGTTGAAGGTTTCGGTGATGCTTTGGATCAGAGCGGCGCTGGGTGGGGCATCGGCGGCACTGGGTAGGCTATCGCGCAGCCGCTCGGCGGTGACGCGAAGGTCCCTCTCTTCAGTGGGCAGGGAGTCGGCAATTGTGGCCAGGATATGCCGGACCACGGTCGACAGGGGGTTTTCCGTGGGCGCGGCCGTGTTGGAGCCGCGGCGCAGGTATTTGTCGAGCGTAGTAAGGGACATGGCGGCGCGGGCTCTCTCGAGGAGCATATCGGCGGGGCCACCAGATCTGATAGGGGGTTGGTAGGGACGGGCAGATTCGAACTGCCGACCTTCCACTTAGGAGGCGGATGCTCTATCCAGCTGAGCTACGTCCCCCCTCCTTTCATTATAGGGCGGTCTGGGGCGGGCGGCCTACCAGCGTTTCAAGCCTTTGGCGCCGATATCACGGCGGAAATGCATGCCGGCAAATTGGATGCGCTCAACCCCGGCGTAAGCGTTCTTAATTGCTTGATTAAGAGTTATGCCTGACGCGGTGACACCCAATACACGGCCTCCGCTGGTGACCAGCCGGCCGTCCTGTAGGGCGGTACCGGCGTGGTAGACCACGGCTCCGGTGGCTTCGGCGGCGCCAATGCCACTAATCGTGTCTCCTTTGCGAGGCTGGGCGGGATAGTCGGCGGCACAAAGGACAACGCAGACGGAAGGTTCGGGCTTCCAACGCAAGGGCACGCGATTGAGTTGGCCTTCAGCCGTTGCGGCCAGTAGTTCGCCGAAGTCCGAATCCAGGCGATGCATCAGTACTTGAGTTTCCGGATCACCGAGCCGTACGTTGAATTCGAGGACGCGGATACCGCTGTTAGTGAGCATCAGCCCAGCGAATAGAAAGCCTGTGAAGGGTGTACCGCGCCGCGCCATTTGGTCGACGGCCGGACGCATCACTTGCTCCATGATGGCTTGTTGCGTCGCGGCATCGAGGATACGGTCGTCACAATAAGTACCCATGCCGCCGGTATTGGGTCCGCGGTCTCCGTCGAAGACGGCTTTGTGATCTTGTGTGGGTGCAAATGGGACGATATTTTTGCCATCGCTGAGGGCGATAAAGCTGACCTCTTCCCCCGGGCAGAAGTCTTCAATGATGACTTGACGGCCCGCATCGCCCACGAGTTGGCCGGTCATCATTTGTTCAAGCGTGACCTCGGCTTCGCGGCGGTTCTTGGCGATGACGACGCCTTTTCCCGCAGCCAGTCCGTCTGCCTTGATCACCACCGGATATTCGAAGCGGATCAGGCTATGTTTGGCCGCGGTCAGGTCGTCATGGACCTGATAGCGTGCGGTGGGGATGGCCGCCTCATCCATGATCTGCTTGGCAAAGATCTTGCTGCCTTCCAGTTGTGCGGCGGCGGCGCTGGGTCCGATGACGCGCTGTCCCTGGCTACGGAGTTGGTCCGCGATTCCAGCCACGAGCGGTACTTCTGGGCCGACCACCGTGAGGTCCGCGGGACCGGGTTGGGCGGTGCAATGCGCCAGTTGCCCGATGCCCGGGTTGCCGGGACTGGCCGTGAGGCGTTTGACGTGTGAGCTCTGCGCCAGCTTCCAAGCAAGCGCGTGCTCGCGTCCACCGCTACCCAGTATAAGAACGTTCAACCTGGCTGCCCCCTAAAATAGATATTGTCGCCCATGATGAATCCCTCTAGCCGTAAGTATGACGTTCTCGTGATTGGGGCGGGGCACGCCGGATGCGAGGCGGCGCGCGCTTGTGCCCGTTTGGGACTGCGCACTGGGTTGATCACGATGAATATCGATTTGATCGCGCAGATGTCCTGCAATCCGGCGATTGGCGGGATTGCCAAGGGTCATTTGGTGCGGGAGATTGACGCGCTGGGCGGGGTGATGGGTGAGTTGACCGATGAGGTGGGTATTCAGTTCCGCCTGTTGAACACCAGCCGCGGGCCGGCGGTGTGGTCTCCGCGGGCGCAGTGCGACAAGAAGCAGTATCGGGTCCGCATGAAGGAGTTGATGGAGGGCGAGCCCAATTTGCGGATCTTGCAAGCCGAGGTGGCTTCACTGTTGGTGGAAAACGGCGAGATGCGCGGCGTGGGTTTGGCTGACGGTAGGTCGGTGAGCGCCGCCTCCGTGGTGGTGACAACAGGCACGTTCCTGAACGGCTTGGCGCATGTGGGGGAGACCAAGTATCAGTGCGGACGCAACGGCGAAGCACCTTCCAATCTGCTGGGCCATGCGTTGCGCGGGCTGGGCCTGGATTGGACCAGGTTGAAGACTGGGACTCCGCCGCGGTTGGATGGGCGGTCCATCGACTGGAGTGTTTTTGAGAAACAGCATGGTGACGTGGACCCCACCCCATTCTCCTTTATGACCGACCGCATTGAGCGAGAGCAGGTCTGCTGCTATGTCGCCTACACCAATGAGATGACCCACGCGGTGGTGCGGGACAGCATCGGCCGGTCTCCGCTCTATTCGGGCCAGATTGAGGGTATCGGACCCCGGTACTGCCCGTCGATAGAGGATAAAATAGTTAAGTTTCCTGCCAAGACTCCTCACCATCTTTTCCTGTAGCCGGAGGGGCTGGATACGTACGAGATCTATGTGAATGGTCTTTCTACCAGCATGCCGGTGGATGTGCAGGAGCAGGTGTTGGGGTCGATCCCGGGTCTCGAGAATGCGGAGATGATCCGTCCGGGGTATGCGATTGAGTACGACGCCATCGATCCGCGCCAATTGACCCATGGGCTGCAGGTTCGGCGGATTCGTGGCCTTTTTCTGGCGGGGCAGATCAACGGCACGTCAGGGTACGAGGAAGCTGGCTGCCAAGGGTTGATCGCGGGGCTGAACGCGGCCTGTCATGCGGGGCAGCGGGATCCGTTTGAGTTGTCGCGTACCGATGGCTATACCGGGATCTTAATTGACGATCTGATTAGCAAGGGTGCGGATGAACCCTATCGAATGTTCACCTCTCGGGCAGAGTATCGCCTGCATTTGCGCATCGACAATGCGGATGCCCGGTTGACCCCATTGGGAGAGCGAGTGGGGTTGGTGAGTACCGAGCGGGCCGCCCGTTTTCATTTGAAGGAAGAACAGAAAGTTCGGCTTCGCGCGGGTTTGGCGGCCCGACGGATGGAACCTGTGCTTCGGCGGCCGGAGGTCAGGCTTTCCGTTGAGTCAGCAACCGAGATTCTGGGCGAAGCGCCCGCTCGGGGCGTGATTGATACGGTGGAGACTGAGATCAAGTATGCGGGTTACCTGGAGCAGCAGGACCGGCATGTGCAGCGGCTTCGGGATAGTGAGCGTCGTCCGTTGACCGTTGGTTTGGTGTTCTCCACCATCCCGGGGTTGTCGCGGGAGGTGGCGGAGCGTTTGACGCGCGTGCGTCCTTCGACGCTGGGCCAGGCGGGGCGTATCCCCGGGGTGACACCGGCGGCGGTAGCGATCTTGGATATTTATTTGAGTTCTCATGCTGACTGAGCTGCGAAGGTATTTTTCGATCACGGATGAGCAGTTGGCGGCCCTGGAGGCCCATCGGCTTCTTTTGGAGCGGTGGAATCAGCGCTTGAACCTCACGCGGGTGGTGGGTGAAGGGGCGGTCCTACGACACTATGGCGAGTCGCTTTTCCTGGCGGCGTCCCTTCCTTCGGATATTCGTATGGTCGCCGATATTGGGAGCGGTGGGGGCTTTCCAGGTATCCCGTTGAGCATCATGCGGCCAGATCTCTCCGTTTGCTTGGTTGAAGCCCATACGCGTAAGGCGGTCTTCCTGCGAGAGGCGGCGGGACTTCGGGTGTTGAGCCAGCGGGCTGAGTTGATCAGGGAGCGGTTTGATTGTCTGGTGAGCCGGGCGGTTACTCCCGCCGAAGTAGCGGCCTTGACACCCGGGCTTGCGGGTCAGGCTTGGATGCTGATGGCCCGATCCGACGCCGAAGGTTCCACGTGGAACATCGCCGGGGAACTACCTTGGGATCCCGCGAGTGTTGTGGCGTTCCACGTGAAACACTCCGTGGTAAGCTAACACTTCGACACCGTGGGAAAAGTCATAGCCATAGCGAATCAAAAGGGTGGGGTCGGGAAGACGACCACCGCCATCAACCTGGGCGCAGCCTTGGCCACCAATGACCTTCGGATACTCCTAATCGACTCCGATCCCCAAGGAAATGCGACCACCGGCATGGGCATCGCCAAACCCGGACTGAAGGCGACAATTTATGACGTTCTTCTCGGACGCCACACGGCTCGTGAAGCGATTGTCACCACATCCTTGCCCGGATTTGACCTGCTACCCGCTGATAAAAACCTGGTAGCTGGAAATCTCGACCTGGTTGAAGTGGAACATCGCGAAACCGCCCTCCGCCAAGCGCTGGCACCCATCCGCGACGAATACGACTTCATCCTTATCGACTGCCCCCCGGCGCTCGATCTCCTGACACTGAACGCCATGGTGGCGGCAGATTCAGTACTCGTACCCATCCAGTGCGAATTCTTCGCCCTGGAAGGCGTCTCCCAACTCCTCGACACCGTCGATAGAATTCGAGATTCCTTCCAACACGGCCTGAAGCTGGAAGGTGTTCTTCTGACAATGTTTGACGACCGGACGAACCTCACCCGCCAGGTCGCCAACGATCTACGGGAATTCTTTGAGGAAGAAGTTTTTGAGGCGGTCGTCCCACGCAGCGTCCGGTTGGCTGAGGCACCAAGCCACGGCCAATCCATCCTGACCTACGACCCTCGCTCCCGAGGCGCGGAAAGCTACATCCGCCTCGCTAAGGAAATCATCAAGCATGAGCAAGCCGCACGATCCTCGCAAAGCGCTGGGTAAAGGGCTCTCCGCCCTTCTACCGACACGTACGCCGACACCCGTTCCACCCGTTGCGCCACCCGCGGAACCAGCGAATGCCGTCCTCACCCTGTCCCTCGAACTGATCGACGCAAATCCCACCCAGCCACGGACCGAGTTCCGGCCCGAGCAACTACAAGAACTAGCCAACTCGATCCGGATCCACGGCGTCATCCAACCCGTCATCGTACGGCAACGAGATCAGCGATACGAACTCGTGGCCGGAGAACGCCGCTGGCGTGCCTCCAAGTTGGCTGGACAAACAACCATTCCCGCCATCGTCCAAGACATCGCCCCAGACAACCTTCTCGAAATCGCCCTCATCGAGAACATCCAGCGGGAAGATCTCAACGCCATTGAAACAGCCATCGCCTTCGATCGTCTGGCCAAAGAGTTCAATCTAAGCCATGACGAAATCGGCCGACGCACAGGCAAAGATCGAACAACCATCACCAACCTAGTCCGGCTGTTAAAGCTGCCCGCCGAAATACAAACCCTCGTAGCGGAACGTCGCCTCTCCATGGGACACGCCCGGGCAATCCTCGCTCTACCCACTGCGGAACTCCAACAAAACGTCGCCGACAAAACTATTGCGCAAGGTCTGTCCGTCCGCAATGTAGAACGCCTCGTCCAAACACTCACCGAACCCCGCGAACCGAAACCGGAAACCGAACCCGCGAAACTTGACCCTAATGTCAAGGCTGCGATAGACGAACTACAACGGGTACTCGGAACACGGGTGAGAATCCAGGCGCAGGGGGCCAACCGGGGGAAAATCGAAATCGACTACTACTCGGCCGAGGATCTGGATCGAATCTATCAGCAGATCGTGGAAAATTAGAAATGGTGCCGGCGGTAGGAGTTGAACCTACGACCTACGGATTATGAGACCGTCGCTCTAACCACCTGAGCTACACCGGCACAGTCTTCTTCCAGGGTAGGGTTTCAAAACAGTGGTTGTCAATTTTCATCAAGTCTCCAAGAGCTACGCCATCTACGAAACCCCGGCCCAACGCCTCGTAGAACTGGCCACATTCAACCGCGTCAACCGGCACCGGGACTTCTGGGCACTGCGCGATATCAGCTTCGAGATCCCCCGTGGCGAAAGCTTTTGCATCATCGGCGAGAACGGCTGCGGGAAAAGCACTTTACTACAAATAGTCGCTGGCATCCTCCATCCCACCACTGGAACGGCCAAAATCAACGGCCGCGTCGCCGCACTCCTGGAACTCGGTTCCGGCTTCAACCCGGAATTCTCCGGACGTGATAACGTCTACCTGAATGGTGCGATCCTCGGCTTCTCCTCTTCCCGCATGGACCAGATCTACCAACAGATCATCGATTTCGCCGAGATCGGCGATTTCATCCATCAACCGGTCAAAACCTACTCCAGCGGGATGGTTGTCCGCCTTGCCTTCGCGGTCGCCATCCACGTCGATCCCGAAATCCTCCTCGTGGACGAAGCCCTCGCCGTCGGCGACATCTACTTTCGCCAGCGTTGCCTCCGCAAAGTCCATGAACTCCGCGCCCGTGGTGTCACGATCCTCTTCGTCTCCCACTCCATGGGCGACGTCAAAGCCATCGGCAAGCGTACGCTCTGGCTCGAACAGGGCCGTATCCGTGCCCTGGACACGACCGACCGTGTCGTCTCGCGCTACCTGGCGGCGATGACCGAAAAAGATACCCACTACGCCACCGAACATTCCGAACCAGCAACCACCAACAGCACCACTCCGCACGCCATCGCCAACACCATCCCCAACATCGATCACCGCCATGGCGACGGCCGCGCCTCCATCATCGGAATCGCTATCCTGGATGCTGACGGAAACCCCACCGCACTCATGGAACCGGCAAGCCGCATCACCGTGCGCATCAGTGTTCGCGCCGAACAAGCAATTCCCCGGCCCAACGTCGGCTTCATGCTCCGCAACCATCTCGGCCTCGATTTCGCCGGCACCAACACTCTGCGCGAAGGACACGTGATGCCCGCGCTCGCTGCGGGCGAAACACGCACGGTCGACTTCCACCTGGAGCTGCCGCAACTCTATCCCGGGGCCTTCTCGTTCTCACCCGCCATCGCCGACGGCACCCTCACCCACTATCAGATGTGCGACTGGATCGACAACGCCATCACTCTCCAGATGGGCCACGGACCCGGACAAATCTACGGTTATCTCCATCTGGCCTGCCACCTGGAAATCAACGGCCAACCGGCCCCCGAGACGATGGCATGATCGAGTTCACCGGCGAACGCGTGATCCCCGGCCAAGTCCCACCGGATCTCTGGAACGAGCATTATGGCCGCTACCTGTTCGCCGCCCGGCTCGCCCGCGGCAAACGGGTCATCGATCTCGGTTGCGGCAGCGGCTATGGGTCCGACGAGCTCGCGCACACCGCCACCTCGGTGACGGCGCTCGACATCGACCCGGAAGCGATCGCCTACGCGCAACACCACTTCCAGCGCGACAACCTCAGCTACCTCAGCGCATCCTGCGAAGATGTCCCCCTCGCCGATGGCAGCGCGGACCTGGTGATCGCCTTCGAACTCATCGAACACCTCCAACAGCCGGACCGCTTGCTCGCCGAGGCCAAGCGGCTCCTCGCTCCGGGCGGGCAGTTCATCGTCTCCACTCCCAACCGCACCTACTACGCCACCTCCCGGACCGAACCCAATCCGTATCACCTAAACGAAATGGACCAAGCCGGCTTCCAACAGGCACTGGAAACCACCTTCCCGCACGTCACGATCTTCACCCAGAACCACGTCAGCGCCCTGCTGTTCCAACCACTGGAAGCACCCGCCGCCACCAGCCTTCGGCTCGACCCACATCCCACCGGGACCGAAACCGCCCACTTCTACCTGGCTGTATGCGCACTCACACCGCAAATTGGCTCCCCCAACTTCCTCTACGTCCCCGCCACGGCCAACGTCTTGTGGGAGCGCGAGCTTCACATCCGCAAACTCGAAGGCGAACTCAGCACCAAACAACAGTGGCTGGACCAAACCCTCGCCACTCACCAAACCCTGGTCGAGCAGCACCGCCAGCAATTGGAGCAACTGCAAGCGGCCAACCAGTGGGCCAAACAGCGCGACCTCCAATACCAGGAGAAAACTCAACACGTTGCCGTCCTTGAACAAGACCTAGCCGAAGTAAAGACCCACCTCGTCGGCTACCAGCAAGCGATGGCGCAGCTGGAAGTGCGGCACCAGGAGCTCGAAAACGCCCTTCAAGCCAGTCAACTCCAGCAAACCGAAATCGCCGCCGCGTTGGACGCGAAGGTGGCGGAACTCACTCGTTGTGTCGAACTCCTCCACCAGGCAGAAGCCGAAATCGACTCACGCACCCACTGGGCACTCACCCTCGACACCGAAAAACAGGCTCTCCAGGAACGCTTGCTGCAAGCCAACAACTCGCGCTGGGTTCGTCTCGGCCGCGCTCTCAATCTAGGGCCTGATCTCAAACTGTGACGCGCCTTCTGCAATTTATCCAGAACCTGATCATCCTGGTTCTCCTGCCGGTCGCCGCATTCATTCCCTTCGCGACGCTCCTGGTGACAGATCTCGTCTGGAAGCTTGTGGGCCGCAAGCGCACCTGGACCTTGCCTGGTCCCCAACGCCAATCCGCCTCCGTGGTGATCCCCAACTGGAACGGCCGCGACTTGCTGGAACGCTACCTGCCCTCCGTGGTGGCGGCCATGTCGGGCCACCCGGCGAATGAAGTGATCGTGGTCGACAACGGATCTGAAGACGGCAGTGCTGACTACGTACGACAACACTTCCCCGGCGTCCGGCTCCTGGCCCTCCCCCAGAATCTCGGCTTCGGTGGCGGATCGAACGCCGGCTTTCGGGCAGCCACCAACGACATCGTCGTCCTGCTCAACAGTGACATGCGCGTGGCGCCGGACTTTCTGCCACCTCTGCTCGAGGGCTTCAGCGACCCCGACGTCTTCGCGGTCTCCTGCCAGATCTTCTTCAGCGACCCGAAGAAGCCTCGCCAGGAAACCGGACTCACCCAGGCCGCTTGGCGGGATGGCGCGTTGAGGGTCCGTCATCGCCTGGATGACGAGGTCCAGCAGCTCTTCCCTTGCTTTTATGGCGGCGGCGGGTCCTGCGCCTTTGACCGGCGTAAGTTCTTCGACCTTGGCGGTTTCGACAGCCTGCTGGCACCCTTCTATCTCGAAGACACCGACCTGGGATACCTGGCCTGGAAACGGGGCTGGAAAGTGCTCTACCAGCCACAAAGCCACGTCTGGCACGAACACCGCGGCACCATCGGCAAGAAGTTCACGCAAGCCTACATCGATTCGATCCTGCAGAAGAACTTCCTGCTGTTCGCGTGGAAGAACATCCACCAAACAACCTGGCTGGCCGAACACTTCTTCTTCGCCACGGCCGGTGCCGCCGTCAGCCTATTTGCGGGCACCTCACCGGAGCGGGCAAGTCTAGCGGGCCTGTGGTGCGCCCTCCGCCAACTGCCTGCGGCCATTGCCTCACGCTGTCAAGCGCGATCCTTGGCCACCATCTCCGACACGGAAGCATTCTACCGCCCTCTGGCTGGGTACTACCGGGATCGCTTCCAAACAACCGCGAACATACCGGAGAAACCCTCCGTACTGTTCCTCAGCCCGTACCCGATCGAACCTCCCGTCCATGGTGGTGGCGTCTTCATGAGCCAGACGTTGCGGCACTTGGTCGACCACGCGGATGTCCACCTGGTCGTCCTGCTCGACCACGCCAGCCAGATCGCCGACCATGACGGCATGGCAGCCCGCTGCCGCTCCTTCCACCACCTGGTCCGCATGCATGGCGAATCGCACACCATCGGCTCTCTGAAACCTCACGCCGTGCGCGAGTTCGCCAACGGAGATCTGGAATGGATGCTCCATCGCATCATCTATCAGCATGGAGTGGATGTCCTCCAGATCGAGTACGCCAACATGGGCCAGTACGCGCCGGCGTTTGACCGCATCGCGACCTGCGTGTTTGAGCACGACGTCTACTTTCAATCGATCGCCCGGCAATTGCGCCAACCCGGCTTCTCCTTGCGCAAGATCCAAGCCTCACTTGAATATCTGCGGGCTCTTCCCTATGAGCTGAAGATGCTGGAGCGGGTGGATGACATCCAGGTCTGCACGCGAGACAACGGCGAATACCTCACCAGCTTCAGCCCATCACTGGCACCGCGAATCGCCGTCAATCTGCGCGCCGGCATTGATGCGGACCGCTATGAATTCCGCACCGATGGCCGTCTGGCCAACTCCATTCTGTTTGTCGGCAGCTTCCGCCATCTGCCCAACCAGGAAGCGTTGCAGTGGTTCGCCCAGCACGTCATGCCCCACGTGCTCACCCACAACCCGGACGCGAAACTGGTTTGCGTGGGCAGCGATCCACCGCCTCGCCATGCACTCCCCTCGCTGGGTGGCGCGATTGAGATTCGCGGCTTCGTCGAGGATGTTCGCACGGCCTTCTATGAGCACACGGTTTTCATCTGCCCCATTCTCTCCGGCTCCGGAGTTCGCGTGAAGCTGCTGGAGGCATTTGCCTGTGGCATCCCGGTGGTTTCCACCACCGTTGGAGCGGAGGGGCTGGGCCGGAACGATGGTGAATTCTGCCGCCTGGCGGACGACCCGCAGCAGTTCGCGCAAGCTGTGATTGAGCTATTGGCGGCACCTCCCGCGGGCATGACCCAGCGGGCACGCACCGAAGTTGCGCAAAATTGGAATATGCGTGTCATCACCCAGCGCCTCGCCCAGCGCTACCAACAGGTCCTTGCAAGGAAACGCGGTGTATAACTCCCAACGCATCACCGTGATCATTCCGTGCCTGAACGAAGAGCAGGGAATTGAGCAGGTGCTTACCCGCATGCCGCCCTTTGTCGATCAAGTGATCGTCGTCGACAATGGCTCAACCGACCGCACGCGCGACGTGGCGCAGTCCTACGGTGCCGAAGTGATCCGCGAAGATGTGCGTGGCTATGGCCGGGCGTACAAGCGCGGCTTCGCCCACGCCACCGGCGATGTCATCGTCACCCTCGATGGCGATCACAGCTATCCGCCCGACGCGATCAGCTATCTGCTGGAAGCATTCCGCCACCTGGACGCAGATTTTCTCAACGCTTCACGCTTCCCGGTGCGGGACCGTCACGCGATGAGCTTCAAGCACAAGTTCGGCAATCTGATTTTGTCGCTGGCCATGTCGGTGCTGTTCTTCCGCTGGGTTTCCGACTCGCAATCCGGAATGTGGGTCTTCAAGCGGGCCATCGTGAAGGACATGAAGCTTGAATCGGACGGCATGGCCTTCTCGGAAGAGATCAAGATCGAGGCCCTGCTCCAGCCGATCCACTTCGTCGAAATCTCGATCCAGTACTCCTCCCGCCTGGGTGAGATCAAGCTGAACCCCTGGCGGGATGGCATCCAGAACCTGCTCTTCCTGCTCAAGAAACGTTTCCTACGGTAATCCAGCCTTGACGATCACGGCCGTCATCCCCACCTTCAATCGCGCGGCCCTCCTGGAACAGGCCGTCGCTTCGATCGAGGCGGATGAAATCATCGTCGTGGATAACGGCTCCACCGAAACCATCGCCCCGCGCGGGGCGCGCGTCCTGCGTCTCGATCGCAACTATGGCTTCGCCTACGCCGTCAATCGCGGCATCGAAGCGGCGCAGGGGGAGGCGATCGCGATCGTCAACAACGATGTCGTGCTGTCACCCGGTTACCTGCGTCTTCTCACCCAAACGGGCGCTTGGTTCGCCACGGGCAAGATCATGCAGCAGTCGGCGCCGGACCGCATTGATGCCACCTTTGACCTGCTGGCCCGCTCCGGCTGTGCACTTCGTGCCGGGCATGGGGCCCCAGCCAGTGAGTTTGCCGCTCAACGCCCCATCGCCTTCGCTCCCATGACCGCCGCAGTCTTCCGCCGGGAGCTGTTTGATCGACTCGGCCTCCTGGATGAGAGCTTTGGGTCCTACATGGAAGACGTGGAATTTGGATTGCGCGCCGCCCGGTCTGGCTACCAGGGCGTCTACGTCCCCGAAGCCACGGCCCTGCACCGGGGGAGTGCGACACTCGGGGCGTGGCATCCGGAAACAGTCCGGCTGATTTCGCGCAACCAATCGCTGCTAGTGGCAAAGCATTTCCGGCACGGCGGCGAAAACCGATATTCCCGTGCTGTCATCGCAGGGCAACTGCTTTGGGGCCTCTCGGCGCTGCGGCGAGGCTGCCTGCGCGCCTGGTTGACCGGCAAATGGCAGGCCGCGTGCACAGAGATTCCACGATGGACTCCCGGTGATGCCCGCGCGGCAACCGGCCTGGCCGATGAAGACGCATCACTCCAACTCGATCAGATCCTCGCCGCCAGCGAAACTGAACTCCTCAGGCTCACGCAGGGCAGCGCGTTCTGGAGGTGGTACGCGTGGCTGACGTGACCGCCGTCGTGGTGACTTATAACTCTGCCGGGGAAATAGCCGCCTGCCTTGACGCCGTGCTGCAGTGGACCCCGTCGGTGGTGGTGGTCGACAACGCCTCCCGCGACACCACCTGCGCCGTGGCGAGCACCTATCCGGTTCAGCTGATCCGCAACAGTTCCAATTTGGGCTTCGCCGCCGCCGTCAATCAGGGTTTTGAACAGGCCGCAACGCCATTTGTGCTGGTTTTGAACCCGGACGCCACCGTCTTGGACGGTCGGGATGAACTACTGGCCGCGGCGGAAGCTGGTGCCTCCGCTGGGCTGCTGGTCTCCGAGGATGGAACTCCGCAGACGGGCTTCACCGTCCGCCAGTTGCCCACCGCCACTGCCTTGATTTTTGAGTGTCTCGGCCTCAATCGGCTGTGGCCGGGCAATGCCACCAATCGCCGATGGCGCTGCCTGGACCTGGACTTGACCAAGCCGCAAGACGTCCAGCAGCCGGCCGGGGCCTTCCTGATGGTCCGCCGTGACGTCTGGCGGTCACTCGGCGGCTTCCACGAAGGCTTCTACCCCGTCTGGTTCGAGGATGTGGACTTTTGCGCCCGCCTTCTGGCCGCCGGGTATAGGATTCGTTTTACGCCAACCGCCAAGGCTTATCATCAAGGTGCCCATTCAGTGGGCCAGCTGGCCTGGCTGGACAAACAACTGTATTGGTATCAAAATCTTACCCGCTATGCCTGGCGACGCTTTTCGCCTCCGGCCGCGCTGGCCGTTACCGCCGCTGCCGTGCTGGGCGGATGCCTCCGGGCCTGTGTTAACCTACTCACAATAGTCTCGTTGGCGGTAACGGGTACGGGGAATGTATCGAAAGTCGAAGATGGGGACGCCAACCCGGATGTTGATGGCCCTCACAATTCAGTAAATTTCGCTGCGAAGCGCCACTCGAAAGACACGGGCAAAAGACATCTGCATGTGCCATAAGGGCTTAGTTTCGGTCACTATTGTGACCTACAACAGTGGACGGTTTATCAAGCGTTGCCTGGAATCCATCCTGCAGCAACGCTACGCGGCCAAAGAAATCCTGGTCATCGATAACGCTTCCACTGATGGCACCATCGACATCCTGGAACAGTTCGAAAGCCGCTGCCAGATTGTCTACAACCCTACCAACGTTGGTTTTGCTGAAGCCCAAAATCAGGCGATCCTGCTGTCCAGTGGCGAATGGGTCCTGACACTCAACCCGGACGTCCTGTTGTTCCCGAACTTTATCCAGTCCCTGGTGGATGCCGGCAACCGGGACCCGGAGATCGGTACCGTCTGCGGCAAGCTGCTTTCGATGCTGGCCACCTTTGACCTGCCGGATCATCCGCTGGTGGATTCCACCGGCATCTACTTCACTCCGACGATGCGGCATTTGGACCGTGGTTCTCTTGAAGTGGACAACGGGGACTACCTCAATTTTGAGTACGTGTTTGGTGCCACCGCGGCGGCGGCTCTCTACCGGCGGGAAATGATCGACGACATCTCCATCAATGGTGAGTTCTTCGATAACGATTTCTTTGTCTACCGGGAAGACGCCGACGTGGCTTGGCGCGCCCAGTTGTTGGGATGGAAGTGCCTGTACACTCCCTATGCCCGGGGCTACCATGTCCGGGCGGTCCGGCCGATGAACCGCCGGGCACTACCCGCCGAGATCAACATGCACTCGGTGAAGAACCGTTTCATGATGCGCGTCAAGAACATGACGGCGGATCTCTATTGGCGGAATCTGCTGCCCATCACGGGCCGCGACTTGACGGTCGTGGTGGCTTGTCTGTTGCATGAATGGTCCTCGCTGAAAGCTTTCTGGACGGTGGCCAAAAGCTGGAGCAAGCTGATCGAGAAGCGCCGCTGGATCATGGCGCGCAAGAAAGTCTCGGACGAATACATGTCCAGCTGGTTCCGCTTCCAACCGGTCAGCCAGCCGGCCACCCGGCAGGGCGCGCGGGCCATGGCTGCCCGACCCAAGCCCGTCCGCAGTTAGCACTCAGCCCGCGAGTCCAGATACTGACCACCGGCCGCTCATCCACAGGAACACTCACTCACCTTGCGCATTGCTCTGGTTGGCACTCGCGGCATCCCGGCCCGTTATGGTGGTTTTGAAACCTTCGCCGAAGAGCTATCCCAACGGCTGGTGAAGCGCGGCCACGAAGTACGGGTCTACACCCGGCAACCCTTCCACTCGCCCACCTACCTGGGTGCCGATGTGTGCGTACTGCCGGCGGTGCGACACAAGTATCTGGAGACCATCGTCCACACCTTTGTCTCGACGCTGCATCTGGCGTTCTTCCCCATGGATGTGGCCCTCTACTGCAATGCCGCCAACGCCATCTTCACCTGGATCCCGCGTGTCCTGGGCATGCCGGTGGCTCTCAATGTGGATGGCCTCGAACGCAAGCGCAAGAAGTGGAACGTCCTGGCCAAGGCCTGGTACAAGATGTCCGAGCGGCTGTCCACCATCTTTCCTTCGGCCATCATCACCGATGCCGTCGCAATTCAGGATTACTACCGGGAACGCTACCACGCCGCTTCGACCATGATCCCCTACGGGGCCGAACCGCAGCCGGTCTCAACGCGGGCCGTGCTCGATCAACTGGGTCTTCAGGCAGGCCAGTACTTTCTGTTTGTCAGCCGCATGGAGCCCGAGAACAACGGTCTGCTGGTCCGGCAATGCTTTGAGACTCTGGAAACCACCATGAAGTTGGCGCTGGTGGGTGATGCCCCCTATGCGCACGATTATCTCCGGCAAGTGCGCGACACGCAGGATCCGCGCGTGGTCCTGCCGGGCGCGGTCTTCAATCCGGGCTACTCTGAACTGCAATCTCACTGCTATGCCTACGTCCAGGCCACCGAAGTAGGCGGCACCCACCCGGCCTTGATTGAAGCCATGGGCCGCGGTGCCCTGGTGCTCTACATGGACAATCCGGAGAATCGGGAAGTCTGCGGAGAGGCCGGCCTTCCGTTTACGCACGACACCCTGACCGAAGTGATGCAACTCGCGCTCGACATGCCCCCCGAGAAGCGAGCCGATTTCGGGCGGCGGGCCATCGCCCGGGTGAAGGAACGCTATTCCTGGGACGCCGTCACCGATGCTTACGAGCAACTGCTCATGCGAGTGATCGGGAAAGCGGCCGCCTGACCACATGCTAGCCTAAGGCCATAGCGTGCTGATCGCCAACGTTCGCTGGCCCCACAGCCTGTTTCCGCCCGCCCTATGAGTGCACCCGTCCAAGCCCGGTCCTGGGTGGAAGTCGACCTTCACCGGATCGCCACCAACTACCGCGCCATCGCCACCGCCCTGCGCCAGAACCCGGCAGCGGCGGCCGGTATCGAGATCATGCCGGTGGTCAAGAGCGATGCCTACGGCCACGGCATGGTGCCGGTGGCCCGGACACTAGCCGCTGAAGGCGCGCGCTGGTTTGGTGTCTCCAGTTTTGAAGAGGGGCTGGAACTGCGCGCGAGCGATGTGGCGCAACGCATTCTGGTGATGGCCGACCACGGCTTTGACGCCCAACGCCACTCGGGCCTGACGCCGGTGATCCATTCTCTGGATGAGATCCCAACTGCGCCGTACCACTTGAAGGTGGATACCGGCATGCATCGCCTGGGCGTCCTGGCCAACGCGCAAGAGATCGCCGCCCGCGTGCGCGGCACAACGCTGGAAGGCCTGATGACGCACTTCGCCTCGTCATCAGATTTCACCTCACCACAGACCCGCGATCAACAGCGGCGGTTTGACGCAGTACTGGCAGCACTCGACCAGCCGCCTCCCTATCTTCATTCCTCCAGCACCAACCCGCTGCACTTCGGGCTTAGCTCCGCCTGGGGCAACCTGGTACGGCCGGGCTTGGCGCTTTATGGCTATGTCTCGGCACCCAAGGGCTCCGCGCCCAGCCATCTGCTCGATGTCCGCCCGGCGTTGACCTGGAAGGCTCGCGTGATTGCGGTGAAGGAAGTCCCGGCCGGCGCCAAGATCGGCTATGGCGGTATGTTCGTCGCGCCCAAGCCGATGCGGATCGCCATCGTCGGCGCCGGCTACGCGGATGGCCTGTCGAGACGCCTGTCGAACAAGAACCGCTTTGTGGGGGCCATCTCCATGGATGTTTCCACCATCGACATCAGTGACTCACCCGGCATCCGCCCCGGCGACGCCATCACGCTGCTCGATGAGCATTACGACGCTCGCGCCATGGCCCGAGACGCCGGCGTGATCGCCTATAGTGTCCTTACCGGCATCAGTGCGCGGGTGCAGCATGTCTACCGCTAAACGCTGAGCTGAGTCCGGAATAGGAGACCGAGACCATGACCACTCACGTCCACTTCGAGAACAGCCAGCCCATTCTGCGCGTGGCCGATCTGAAGGCCAGCATCGACTTCTACGTCAACCGTCTGGGCTTCCGCAACGCGGACTGGGCGATGGATGAATTCACGTCGGTGAACCGCGACCAGGCGGGGGTCTATCTTTGCCAACAGGGCCAGGGCCTCGGCCGCGCCTGGATCTGGGTAGGGGTCAGCGACGTACGCGCCTTACGGGCAGAATACGCCGCCGTCGGTGTCGCGGTTCGCATGGAACCCACCAACTACCCGTGGGCTCTTGAAATGCATGTGGAGGACCCGGACGGCAACGTGATCCGCTTTGGATCAGAGCCCGAATAGGCTTGTGCTGCGACGCGCACCCTATTCTGTCGGGAACAAGCTTTTCAGCGGCAACTCAAACCCCGGCAGTAGCGCCGGAGCCGTGAACGTATCGCCAATGTTCAACCGTTTCGCCAACCCATCCGGCGTCATCACCCAGAACATCGGGATATCCGGATAGACCGCCACCACCAATTTCGATCCACTGGAAAAGTACTTGTCCACCTTGCGCTGCAAGTGACGAGCCTCTTCCGACGACACCACCTCAAACACCAGCTCCGGACCGCCTCGGAAAGGCGCATCGGCATAGGCCGGGCGGTCCGGAATCAAGACGGCCACATCGGGCTGCGGCGCAAAGTCCTCATCCAGCTCGAAGGCGGTTTCCACATACACTTCCCCTAAGGGATGCGACACCATATGACCGAACAAAGCTTTCGCAATCCGGTTCTTCGTCTTCTCGTGCAAAGAATTCGTCTTGGCCATTGAGACAATTTCCCCGTCGATCAACTCAGTCTGGCCATCGCTTTCGCCGGTTGGCAGAGCGAGCCATTCCTTCACGGTGATCGGAGCAACCGGAGTCGCCATGGCTTCAGTATAGAACCGCTGCATCCAGCTGGAAGCCTAAACTTCGCGGTCTTCCTCCAGCGGCCGGTCGTCCCAGGCCAGCAGGGCCGACGGAAGAGTGCCGCTGGTCAGGATCATTGCCCAGACGATCCGCGAGACCTCGTCGTAGGTGCGCGGAAGCCACAGCCGCGGGTGGTCAATCGCAATCGATACATACACCACCGGCAGCAGCGTGATCGCCGCATAGGCCGAATAGGCCACCCGGTAGCTGCGGTTGCGGACCGCCAACTCCCGCTCGTCCAGCGATCCATCCGGCGCATTGCCCCAGTTCCAATAGGGCGTCTGGTAGAGCAGCGCCCAGGCCGCCGCCGCGCACCCCACTAAGGCGGCGATTCCGGCAAGGCCCAGCGCTCCGCTGTCGAAAGAAACCGCGAGTCCGCGCAACAGCATGTACGCCGCGTACCCGCCATACATTGCCACCACCAATGCTCGCCGCTCGAACAGACTCAACCGCCGCATCGGGGTCGCCGCCGGGGCGGGGGATTTTGGGTTTGCGCTCATTGCGCCTCCTTTTCAAAACTCAAGCTCACGCGGCCAGCCTCAATGGCCACCGTGGCAAAACTCTGGCTGGCCATCCGGCCGGCCCTCGCAACCCAACTGGCCCAGCGCGCCGAATGGTCGACCTCAGTCATGCAAAGCACCAACAGCAAAGCGCCCAAAGCGATCGGGCTGAATGGTGCCGGGACAGGCTGGTGCATCCGAGAATCGCGTCTCACTTCTGTTCTCCTTCCTGTATCTTCCTCAATTGACTGGACAAAGACGGGAACGGCTCCGGCGAAAAGATCACTTCCACCGGCAGGTTGAAGTACCGGCTGATCTTAAATGCCAGGTCGAGCGACGGGTTGTAGTCACCCCGCTCCAGGTAGCCGATGGTCTGGAAGTTGACGCCCACAGCGTCGGCCAGTTCCTTCCTCGACAATCCCCGCTCTGCCCGAAGCAAGCTGATCCTGTTGTGAATCATGGTCTATATGTATCTAATATACAACACATAAAGACCGTG
>JAPKYX010000090.1 GCA_026394075.1 Acidobacteriota bacterium | reverse complement strand
GCCCGCCGGGTGCGTGGTGGGCAGACCATCGGGAAGCACGCTGCCCTGGTCCCAATGGAAGTGGACTTGGCGGCGCGTGCCGCCCTGGTCGGTCCAGCGAGCGATGGCGATGGTTTCAGTGGGCTTTACTTCGCGGACGGTGGTGCGGAAAGGTAGCCAAAGAAAGATGTCGGTGGTTTCGAGCAGTTGGGCGATGGGCTCACCTGTACGGGGTTGTCCTTTGGGGGACCAATCGGTGAGCGTAGGGACGGCCCCGGCTTTCTTGAAGCGGGCTTCGAGCAGCGGGATCAGTTCATCAAAGTAGCCCGGGTCACGAGGAATCAGAACGCGCTCGCCCTTGGTGGCACGCACGGTGGCGGCGATCCGGTCGGCGATCTTCACGTAGTCCGGAGGACGCAACTCAGGGGTGGCTTGAGCGAGCAGCAGTCCGCAGAGGAGGGCAGAAACCATGGCTCAATTATGGCCGAGGTGGCGTGGGAAGTGTCCGGCCGGGCAATGGTTGGGGCCCGGCCGGAGGGGAGTGAGACAGTGCTAACCGCGGCGCAGTCGGAAGGCCAACGCGGCCAGCCCAGCAAGCCCGAGCGCCCAGGTTGAGGGTTCCGGAACAACCGTATTGGGTTGGACGAGGTCCAGGCGGATGGTCTCGACGGTGGTGGTCGAGAGATCTTCCTGGATGCCCAGGTCCCAATCATCCAGGACGGTGTAGAGGCCGCCGGTGGCGGTGACGCTGGCGGTGCCCGCGGCCAAAGCTTTGAAGCTCAGGTTCACCAGGCGCCCGGACCCGCTGACGCCCGCGTCGGCCATGTAGTTGCCGATGGCCAGCAGGTTGCCGTTGGCGATGTCAGAGAGATCGACCAGCGGGTCAGCGAAGAGAGGGAAAGGCAGAAAGCCGCCTTCGCTCACGGAGATGAACTCCATCAGCAGCGGGTCAAAGGCGAAGTCGAACTGGTAGCCGTTGACGAAAACCGCATTGGAGATGTCGACGCCGATGTTGAACGTGCTGCCCACATTGATGGGGCCGGCCGGGGGCACGGGAGTGAGCACGGGACCCGCCGTAGCGGCTCCCGTTCCCAACGTGAGGGCGAGAGCCAGGCTGGAGATGAATTGTTTGTACATGTTGATTTCTTTCTTCCAATCTTTTAGTTGCAGCGTGTGCGTCGCGGCAGGAACCGGGAGACGCCGGACAGATCCAGCAGGTTGACCACGCGGTCCTTGTTGAAGTCCGCGCGGTCATCAAAGCCCCGCTGACCCTGCCGCTTGTTCCAGGCATCGCGGATGATCCGGATGTCTTCGCAGTTTACCTGGCTGTCGTTGTTGAGGTCGCCCAAGCGGCCGGAGGGCACCAGTCCCACCACGGTCGAGAATCCGGAGATGCCCGTGAAGGTCGCTTTCAGACCCGTGGCATCCACCACACCTTCCACTGTCCCGCCGGGCGGGGAAACGCGGGGCGCAGGGACCAGGCGGCCGGTGGCCGGGTCCACCTTGTAGAGCAACAGCGTGGAACCCGCCGGTTGTTGCGTTTCCAGCGGCATCACCAGCGTCACGCCGGGGGCCGGGAAAGGAGCCGTGGGTTTGGGCGAAAGCTCGACGCTGACAAAGCCGGTACCCCGCGAGAAACCACTCGGGGCCGGGATATTCGGCGGCTCGCTCAAGACGTCAACCGATACCTGGGTGCTGCCCGTCACGGCGTTGGGCGGGAACGTCAACACGGCCGTGCTGCCGGAATCGGTGATGGTGGTCGGAGAGGCCGAGGGAGGCAGCGTGCCGTCATTGGTGTTGCTCGGTTGGTAGACATCCACTTTCACCGTGGGGAAGCGAGCAATGAACTCCGAAGTGCCCGAGATAATGAGGGTGTTCAGTGCCCCGTCGGTGCAGTACAGATAGCTGGGCCGCCAAGTGCCCGTCTCGGAGTATTGCGGCAGCTGGATCTCGGCGCGGTAGACACCGCTGGTCGGAGTTCCGGACTGGCGGACCACCCAGGCTCCGTGCTCCTGCTGGCCTGAAGGGCCGCGCATGAAGATAGCGCAGCCATATTGATTCAGGATGCCGGAGAGATTGTCGGTGACCGTGGCGGTGAGCACCACAGTCTGGGCGGAGGCGGCCGCATTGACAAACGCCGGAGAAACGCTCAGCGAGGTCATCTGGGGGATCACCGAGTCGGCGGGCGTAGAAACGACGGTGAGCGTGTTCGAGGGCAGGCCGGTGTTGTTGAACTCCCGGTCAAGATAGACGGCGTTGCCCGCTAAGTCAGTCAACTGAACCTGCCGCAAACGCCAAGCCCCGGCCGGTGCATACCGCGGGATGGTGTACCGGTAGCGATGGACACCGTCGTTGAGGTTGCCGGAGAGCGTCTCCACAAACTCGGCATACTGCAGGTTGCGGCCCGCCACGGTGGGGGCGTCAAGGCTCACATAGGCTTTGGACAGATCCACACCCAGGCCGACGTCGGTGAGCCGGATGTCCATCAACACCTGTCGCGGAGCGGCCGAGACATCAACCGTGGTGGGGTTGTACACAATCGACGAGATGGCGGGCGGAGCCGTGTCCTCATTGGAGACGACTTCAAAGCCGGCGGGGTTGGCGAGGTCGAGGGGGCTTTTCGGGTTCACGTAGTTCCAGTTGCCCACGGCATCGCGCAGCTGAATGCTGGCCGTCCAGGTGCCGGGCGTCGCCCCCATGGGGACGTTAAAGGTCAGCGCGTAGGTGGCGTCCCATTCATTGCCGCTTACCGCTTGCCAGGGATAGAAGTACTGGTACTGCGACTGCCCGCTGTTCGGTGAGTAAATGTTTACGACTCCATAGTTGAAGCCGGCCAGGTCGTCCTTGACGCGGAACGAGTAGGTGACCGTCTGGGTGGCCGTGCGCACGTCGACGGTCAGCGGCGTCACGCAGGCGGTTTCGCCCACCAGCTCGGGCGGTGTGGTGTCGGAGATCGCAACCACCGGGGAGCCGCCCGTCACCGGGGGCACGGTGCAGGCTGTCCCACCACCACCGCCACCGCCGGGCCCTCCCCCTCCACCAGGGGCGGTGATGGTGAAGGTGGAGGTCACGCCGGCCGCGGCCAACTGCGCGGGATTCAAATTCAACGTCAGGTACGGATAAAACGGAGCAGGGCCGAAGTAGTAAATCACTGCTGTCGGTGAATAGACGCCTGCCGTGAAGATGGTGTCGACCGTGAAATCGAACACGTATTCAATACAGGTGCCGCCGGTGAATTGTGGGGGGCAAATGGCGTAGTTGGAGGTGTTGAGGGAACCGGCCATCGTGGACGAAGCCCCTGGAGTCTCCAGGATCAGATCCTGATTGTCCTCAGAGGTGTCAGGCGGATAGTAAACCTTCATCGAAGCCGTCATGCTGGTGGGTAGAGCGGCATCCGCAACGGTCGCGGGATTGAAAGTCAACTCGTAAACCTGCGGTTGGGCGAACAGGCAACCGGCGCTGAGCGCGGCAAATAGTAACAGCTGTTTCATTATCTTCATGTAATCCTCCGGGCGGCTGGCGACTAAACCGTAGCACGAGGTACGAATTTGATCAAGACCCAGCAGTTCTAAAACCGCACAGTAAGGCGCACAATGATTGGCCTTTGCCTCAAGAATTGTCTGGAATCGAATCGCCACCGGCGCGCATCCCACCCAAGTAGTGAGAACACCCCTTTGTTGACAGACAATAAGGGGATAGCCAAAATAGGAGCAGCCATGCAGCCTGCGGTCCAACTGTTTTCTTCGCCCGACCAGCGCGGGCGGAGCCTGCTTGAAAACATTGGCAATACACCGCTCATCCGCTTGGAAACATTGACTGCGGACTTGCCGGGCATCGAGATCTACGGCAAAGCCGAGTTTATGAATCCGGGAGGCAGCGTCAAGGACCGCGCCGGGCTGAACATGGTGCTCGATGGCGAGCGCACGGGCCGGCTGACCAAAGCGCGCACGATTCTTGATTCCACCAGCGGCAATACGGGCATCGCCTACGCCATGATCGGTGCCTCACGCGGCTACAAAGTGAAGCTGTGCCTGCCCGCCAACGCGAGCAGCGAACGCAAGCAGATGATGCGGGCCTACGGCGCGGAACTGGTGCTGACCGACCCGGACCGCGGCTCCGATGGGGCGATCCTGAAGTGCCGCGAGATCTACGAAGAAGATCCGGATCGCTATTTCTACCCCGACCAGTACAGCAACCCGGCCAACTGGAAGGCGCATTTTGAGACGACGGCGGTGGAGATCATGAACCAGACCGCTGGCCGGATCACGCACTTTATTGCGTGCATGGGCACCAGCGGTACTTTCATGGGAACGACGCGGCGGCTGCGGCGCGATATGCCGCAGGTAACCTGCATTTCCGCCCAGCCCTCGTCCGGCTTTCACGGCCTGGAAGGGTTGAAGCACATGCCCACGGCGATCGTGCCGGCGATCTACGATGCCAGTCTGGCGGATGAGAATTATTGGATCGAGACCGAGGACGCCTACGACATGACGCGGCTGGTGGGCCGGACCGAAGGCGTGCTGGTGGGCATCTCCGCCGGAGCCAACCTTTCCGCCGCGCGCCGCCTGGCGGAGCGCTTGTATGCTGAGAAGAAGCCAGCGGTGATCGTCACGATACTGTGCGATGGCGCGGCGAAGTATTTGAGCGAACCGTTCTGGAACGACTAGCGATCCATGATTGAAATTTCTTCTGAAGCTTGGCTCAAGATGGTGGCCCATGGGCGCGCCGCTTACCCCAAGGAATGCTGCGGCATGATGGTGGGTTCGGCGGAGGGCCGGGTGCGGGTGGCGATCGCCTGCGAGAACGTCTACCAGGGCGACCAGAAAGACCGCTTCCAGATCAATACCGACGACATCTTGCGCGTGCAAAAAGAGGCGCACGCGGCGGGGGAGAGTCTCCTTGGCTTCTTCCATTCGCATCCCGACGAGGGAGCCTATTTTTCATCCACGGACCTGAAGAACGCTTCCCCGTGGCATTCACACGTGGTGCTTTCCATACGGGCCGGCGAGTTCGCGGACGCCAAATGTTTCCGCGTCGACTTGGACCTGACTGAGAGCACTGAAGAGGAGTTACTATGGCCAAAATCCTGATCCCGACGCCGCTGCGGCAATTCACCGGCGGGGCTGATTCTGTTGACGTGGCGGGAGCCACCGTGGGCGAGCTGTTGACCACGCTGACCACCAGCACCCACCCCGCGCTGCGGAACAACATCTATACGCCCGAAGGCAAGCTGCGCAGCTTCGTCAACGTCTACTTGAACGACGAAGACATCCGGTACCTGGAGAAAGACGCGACCGCCGTCACCGATGCCGATGTGATTTCGATTGTGCCGTCGATCGCCGGCGGCGGGCGGTAACTGGCGATGTCTGTGTTGTCGAACGAAGAGATCCTGCGCTATTCGCGCCACCTGATCCTGCCCGAAGTGGGCATGGACGGGCAGACCAAGCTGAAGGACGCCAAGGTGCTGTTGGTGGGCACGGGCGGCCTGGGTTCGCCCATGGCGCTCTATCTGGCCGCGGCGGGCATTGGCACGATTGGCCTGGTCGATTTTGACGTCGTTGATCGCACCAACCTGCAGCGCCAGGTGATCCACGGCACCAAGGACATCGGCCGCAAGAAGATCGATTCGGCGGAAGAGTCACTCAAGGACATCAACCCCAACGTGGTCGTGGTGCGGCATGAAGTGGCGCTGAATAGCGAGAACGCGCTCGACATCGTCGCCCAATACGACATCGTGGCCGACGGCACGGACAACTTCCCGACACGGTATCTGGTCAACGATGCCTGTGTGCTGCTGAACAAGCCGAACGTCTACGGCTCGATTTTCCGGTTTGAGGGGCAAGCCTCGGTGTTCGCCATGGAAGATGGCCCCTGCTACCGCTGCCTTTATCCGGAGCCGCCACCCCCGGGCCTGGTCCCCAGCTGCGCCGAAGGTGGCGTGTTGGGCATTTTGCCGGGCGTTGTGGGTTTGATCCAGGCCACTGAAGTGGTGAAGTTGATCCTGGGCAAAGGCACGTCTCTGAAGGGTCGGCTGGTGCTCTACGACGCCCTGAACATGAAGTTCCGGGAGTTGAAGCTGCGGCGCAACCCGGAATGTCCGGCTTGTGGCGACCACCGCACCATCACCAAGCTGATCGACTACCAGGAGTTCTGCGGCATCCCGGCCCAGCCGGAAACGCCCGTGGTGGACTTAAGCGAAATCGACCCGGTGGAAGTGAAGGCCCGCATCGACCGCGGCGACAACTTCATCCTGATCGACGTGCGCGAACCGCACGAATACCAGATCGCCAAGATCCCCTACGCCCAACTGATCCCGCTGGGCGAGTTGCCGAAGCGGTTGGCGGAACTCGACCCCAAGGCCGACTACGTCATGCACTGCAAGAGCGGCATGCGCAGCGGTAAGGCGACTGATCTGCTGCGTCAAAACGGCTTCACCCAGGTCCGCAACATGAAGGGCGGCATTCTGGCGTGGTCCGACAAAGTTGACCCCACCGTCGCCAAGTATTAGCGTGGCGGCATGGGCGCCACCCCTTTAGTTTCGCTGGAAGAGTACCTCTCCACGGTCTACCGCCCGGACTGCGATTTCGTGGACGGCGTGATCGAGGAGAGGCATGTGGGGGAACTCAACCACAGTGATGTGCAGTCAGCACTAGTCGGATACTTCCGGAGCCGGCGAGCCTTGCTGGGTGCTTGGGCATTTGCTGAGTTGCGGGTTCAGGTCGCACCGCATCACTTCCGGATTCCGGATGTACTCGTTGTACTTGGTGCCAAGCCGACCGGCCGCTACATCACCGAGCCCCCATTTCTATGCGTAGAAGTCCTGTCTCCGGAAGACCGCATGCCACGCGTGCTGGAGCGCATCGACGAATACCTGACCTTCGGCGTGCCCTACGTCTGGGTAATCGACCCGGAATCCCGGCGCGGCTGGGCTTATTCGGCGGATAGCATCCAGGAAGCCAAGGACGGCGTGCTCCGCACGGCGAATCCAGAGATCGCGGTGCCGCTGACGGAAGTGTTCGACGGCGAGTAAGTCTAAGGCGGTTTTCCGGCAAACACGCGAGGCACCGGGCCTCAAGGCGCGCGGGCCATCAGGGTTGAGCCTACTGGAAATCGAATAGACTCAATTGAAGTACTTGCCTTATGCGTTCTGTGCTGATCAGTTTCTCTGGTTTGGTGTTCACGGCGGCGGCCTTACAAGGCGCGGTCAGCTTCAATCGGGACATCCGGCCTATCATGTCCGATACCTGCTTCCGGTGCCATGGCCCGGACCAGAGCTCGCGGATGGCCGGCATCCGGCTCGATATTCGCGCCGAGGCCTTGAAGCCCACCAAGCGGGGCGTGATCCCCATTGTCCCTGGCAAGCCCGACTCGAGCGCCATCGTGGCCCGCGTCTTCTCGACCAACGCGGCACTGCTGATGCCGCCCAAGTTCAGCCACAAGGAGCTGAGCGAAGCGCAGAAAAACACCATCCGCCAGTGGGTGGCCGAAGGCGCCGTCTACGAGGAGCATTGGTCCTATCAGCCGGTCAAGCGGCCCGCTCCTCCCGCGGGATACCGCCACCCCATCGATGCCTTTGTCCGCTCACGCCTGGCTGCAACTGGCCTGACGCCCTCCAAAGAAGCCGATCCCCGGACGCTGCTGCGGCGGCTCCATCTGGACCTGACGGGGCTACCGCCCACGCCGGCTGAAGTGGCAGACTATCTGCAAAAGAAAAACTACGAGCAGGTGGTCGACCAGCTGCTGGCCTCTGACCGCTACGCCGAGCGGCAAGCGATGCAGTGGCTGGATGCCGTCCGCTATGCCGACACCTCCGGCTTCCATGGCGACAACGCCTTCCCCGCCTGGCCTTATCGCGACTACGTGCTGGAGGCGATCAAGAGCAACAAGCCGTTTGATCAATTCACCCGCGAACAACTGGCTGGCGATCTGCTGCCCGGTGCGTCGCGGACCACGCGCGTGGCCTCGGCCTTCAATCGCATGTCTCGCACGTCGGCCGAAGGCGGCCTGCAGCCCAAAGAGTATCTGGCCAAGTATGGCGCGGACCGCGTGCGCACTGTCGCCGGCATCTGGATGGGCGCGACGCTGGGGTGCGCGGAATGCCACGACCACAAGTTTGACCCGCTGAAGCACAAAGACTTCTATGCCATGAAGGCCTTCTTCGCGGATGTGAAGGAGACAGGCCTGGTTCCCGATCAGGGGCCCACCGCCTGGGGTGAGCTGCTGCCGCTGCCCAATCCGGCACAACAGGCCGCCTGGGAGGCGCTTGAAAAGCAGATCGCCGCAACCACGGAAGAGTTGGACTTCAAGCGCAAGGCCATCAATGCTGAGGCGTGGTCCGCATCGCTGAAGGCCGCCACCAAGGATTGGGCCGTACAAGTGCCCGTAGCCGCCACGGCCAGCCATGGGACGGTGTTGAAGGTCTATGGAAATGAGCCGCTGCTGAGCGTCTACGAATCAGGCGGCAGCATGGTGAGCGACTCCAAACCCGGCAACGGCTTGATCGTGGCGGAGGGGCCGAACCCAGACAACGAGACGTTCACGATCACGCTAAAGCCCGGAGCGGGCAGCTGGTACTCACTCGGTTTCGAGGTGCACTCGGATGACCGGTTGCCCGGTGCCCGGCTGGCGCGCGGTTCGGACCGTTTGCTGGTCACCGAAATCGAAACGTGGTCCGGCGGCCAGAAAGTGCCCACCTCGACCGCGCGTTCCAATGCGGCTTTCTGGGAGCCGGGCTTAACGCCTTGGAACCTGATTGACGGCAAGCCGGACACCGGTTGGGGGGTGGTGACTTACCGGTCGCAACGGTCCAATTTTGTGGCCATCGATTTCGAACAGCCGCTCGTCACCACGGCGGACTCTGTCCTCAAAGTCATCGTCCGGCACGACTCACAGTACCGCCGCGCCGTCGCCGGCCGCGTCCGTCTCGCGCTCGCCTCCACGGCGAATGCCCAGCCCCCGAAGGAGGGCACCCGCGACCTCACGATTCCTGCGCTGCCGCCCGGGCCGCTGGATGCGGCGATCGTCGATGCCACGCATCCGGAATTGGCACCGGTATGGCGCAAGCTGTCGATGTTGAAGTCGGATCAAACCAATTTGCGGGCCGAGATTCCACAAGTGGTGACGACCGTAGCCGACGCGAGTCCAGCCCAGACGCGGGTTCTGGCGCGCGGCAACTTCATGGACGAATCGGGCGAAGTGGTCCTGCCTGCCATTCCAGCCTTTCTGGGCAAACTGGAAGTGGCGAAAGACCAGCGCGCGACGCGCCTGGATCTGGCCAACTGGCTGGTCTCCCCGGACAACCCGCTCACCTCTCGCACCTATGTCAACCGCCTGTGGCGTCAGTTGTTCGGCACCGGATTGTCGAAGGTGCTCGAAGATCTGGGCTCTCAAGGCGAATGGCCAACGCATCCGGAACTGCTCGACTGGCTGGCTGCGGAGTTCAGTAGCGATTGGGACATGAAGCGCCTGGTCCGCGTGATCGTCACCAGCGACACCTATAAGCAGTCGTCAACACCGACGCCGGAGATGGCCGCCAAGGATCCTGACAACCGTCTGCTCGCACGGCAGTCGCGCTTCCGCGTGGATGCGGAGATCGTGCGTGACGTGGTGTTGAGCGCCAGCGGCTTGCTGGCGGCGGATAAGTTCGGCGGCCCCAGTGTCCGCCCCTATCAGCCGCTGGGTTATCTGGCGGCGTTGAACTTCCCCAAGCGGGACTATTCAGAAAGCCGCGGGCCTGACCTCTATCGCCGCGGTCTCTATTCGTTCTGGCAGCGGACGTTTCTGCACCCCAGCATGGCGGCCTTTGACGGCCCTTCACGCGAAGAGTGCACGCTGAACCGCTCCGCCTCCAATACGCCCGTGCAATCGTTGGTCCTGCTGAATGACCCCAGCTATGTTGAGGCGGCGCGGGTGCTGGCCGAACGGCTGGTGGCCTCCAGCGATTCGATCGCCAAACGCATTGACCTCGCCTTTGAACAGGCCACCTCGCGCCGGGCCACCGCCAAGGAAAGGGCCGTGCTGGCCAACCTCTACCGCACCGAACGTGCGCGGTTTCGAACGGCACCGCCCGATGCCAAGGCCTTGGTGGCCACCGGCGAAGCGCCGCACCAGGCCAACGCGCGCGATCTGGCCGATCTCGCCGCCACCGTCAGCGTGGCCCGGGCGATTCTCAATCTGCATGAAGTGATCACGAGGAACTAGTCGATGAATCTCGCCCGACGAACTTTCCTGTCCCGCACCGCCGCCGCCGGACTTGGCTTTACCGCCCTTCAATCGCTGCTCAACGGCGCGGCCACGGGGGCGGCCGGGGCGGTCCAACCGCTCCATCATCCCGCCAAGGCCAAGCGCATCATCTTTCTCTACCAGGCCGGCGGCCCTTCCCACTTGGAGACCTTCGACTATAAGCCGAAGCTCGCTGAGATGCACGGCAAGCCGATGCCGGAATCGATCACCAAGGGCCAGCAGATTGCCCAGTTGCAAGGCAAGCCGCTGATCTGTTTTGGGCCGCAGTTTGAGTTCCAGAAGTTCGGCAAAAGTGGCCTGGAAATCTGCAAGCTGTTTCCGCAGATCGGCTCCATTGCGGACAAGGTCTGCCTGGTGCGCTCCATGTGGACCGAACAGATCAACCATGACCCGGCACATGCCATCATGAACGCCGGCAACATCCTATCCGGGCGTCCCAGCATGGGGTCTTGGGTGGTTTATGGCTTGGGTTCGGAGAGCCAGAATCTGCCCGGCTTTGTCGTGCTGATGTCCTCCGGACGCGGCGGCCAGATGCAGCCCATCGCCTCCCGCCAGTGGTCCTCCGGCTTCCTGCCCGGCAAGTATCAGGGCGTGAAGCTGAACAGCAATGGCGACCCGGTGCTCTACATCGGCAATCCCCACGGCGTCACCCCGGACGCGCAGAAGAACACCATTTCCGCGGTCAACGCCCTGAACCGGATGCAGTACGACCAACTGCGCGATCCGGAGATCCAGACCCGGATCTCGCAGTATGAGCTAGCCTTTCAGATGCAGTCCAGCGTGCCCGATCTGGTGGATATGTCGAAGGAGCCGCAAAGCGTCCTCGATCGCTACGGCGCGGTCCCCGGTGATGGCAGCTTTGCCTCCAACTGCCTGCTGGCCCGCCGCCTGGCGGAGCGCGGCGTCCGCTTTATCCAGCTCTATCACCGCGATTGGGATCACCACGCCGGGATTCCGCAAAACATCCCGCTGAAGGCCGAAGAGGTGGACCGGCCAACCGCGGCCCTCATCCAGGATCTTGAGCAGCGCGGCATGCTGGAAGACACGCTGGTCATCTGGGGTGGCGAATTCGGCCGCACGCCGATGTCCCAGGGCGGCAACGGGCGGGACCATCACATCAAGGGCTTCAGCTTCATGCTGGCCGGCGGAGGCGTGAAGGGCGGGTTGGCCTACGGCTCCACCGATGACTTCGGCTACGCGGCCGTCGAAGACGCCGTCAGCGTCCACGATTTCCACGCCACCATGCTGCACCTGCTGGGGATTGACCACCTGCGTTTCACCCAGAAGTTCCAAGGCCTGGACGCCCGCCTCACGGGAGTTTCCGGTGAAGTGGTGAAGGGAATACTGGCTTAGGCCCGGGCGTTAGCGCTGCGGTCTCACTCACCGCAGCGCTTCCAAGGCGCGCGCCCGAATCTCTGCGTCGCCGCTGGCCGCCGCCTTCTGCAGATAGGCCCGAGCCCCTGCGCGATCGCCGTTCGCCGACATCGCCAGTCCTAGCCCGAGGTTGGCGTTGGCCGACGCTGGTCTCAGGCGCACCGCCTCGCGGTAATGCTCCACCGCTGACCGCGCCTGATCCCGCGCCAACAAGAGATCGCCGAGCAGTTCGTGCGCGTCAGCAAACGCGGGGTCCGCGCGCAGGCAGGCCTCCAGCTCGCGCTGGGCGTCGTCATAGCGATTGGTCCGCCCCAGCAGCATCGCGTAGTTGAAGCGCGTCGGCGCATCGCCCGGGCGCAGCCGGAGAGCTTTGGCGAATGCGTCCTGCGCCTCGCTGAAGCGCCCGGCACCACCCAGCAGGTTCGCGAGATTCGCGTGAGCATCAACATAGTCCGGCTTAATCCGGATCGCCTCGCGGAACGAGGCCTCCGATAGCTCCAGGATCCCGAGATTGTTGTGCGCCTCGGGCATCTCCGGATCATGTTCCAGGGCCCGCCGGAGCGCTTGAACGGCGTCCGCTTTGCGTCCCAGGGCGCGATAGGCCAGCCCCAGTTCATGCCACGTGAGCGCCCGCGTGGGGGCCAAAGCCGCCGCGCGCTCCAGCACCTGGGCCGCCTCCGGGTACGCCTTCGCTCGGCGCAACGCCGTTCCCAGCTTCTGCACCACGGCCGCTGAAGCTGGATCCCGCCGCGCGGCCTCGCGGTACCAGG
>JAPKYX010000019.1 GCA_026394075.1 Acidobacteriota bacterium | reverse complement strand
AAAGGACAATCATGTACCAACGCCCCCTGCGAGCAATCGCGTGGGTGCTGGGTTTTTCTCTGCTGGCGACAGCAGAGGGCGAAGCCCAGTCCCTGCTGCATCTCAAGAAGCGGTCTGAGACGGCTCGTCTGACCGGTGATGATGGAGCGCCGCGGACTTTTACGCGGCGCACGCTGGACGAACAGCGGCTTTACCGGCTGGTGGAGTTTTCCGCCCGGCCCACCATTGACGACATCGGTGACCTGAAGGCTCGCGGGGCGCGCGTGGTGGCTGAGGTGCCGGACACGGGGTTGATCATTGTGGCGCCCCCAGACATTGATCTCGGAGGGCTCGACCTGGTTCAGGTTGAGCAAATGACGGCGGACGACAAGCTCTCACCGGAGATTGATCTCACCGCCGCGCGACCAGAGGGGGACTTGCTGCGGCCTTTTCGCCAGCCGGACCCCTTCCTCGTTCAATTTCATCTGGATCTGGATGCCGCTTCGGCAGCCCGCATTCTGGATGCAACCCGCGTACGTATCCTGTCTCATCCCCAGCTGCTGAATGAGCATTATTTGATCGAGGCCACGCCGGAGCAGCTGATCGAACTGGCGGAATGGGACGAAGTGGCGTATATCTTTCCGGCCAGCACGGACCTGACGGATGGCGCGCAGGTGCATGTCTGCTCCGGCGCGTTGACCGGGTCGGGTCTGGCCGCCGGGCAGCAAGTGAACCGCGTGGGCGATGGTTGGGCTCCGGGCCGCGTGCCAACGACGCTGCAGTATGGCTTTGGGACGCTGAGCGCAAAGGTAGACAACAACCGGGTGAAGTCCGAGGCGCGCCGTGCGCTGGATGAGTGGGCAAAATACATCCAGGTAACGTTCACGGAAGGCACGAATCTGGCCGCCGCCCGCACGCTGGCGTTCCGGTTTGGCCGTGGCTCGACTGGTGTGCCCCAGCCCTTTGACGGGCCGGGACGGACATTGGCCTACGCCTACTATCCGTCACCGCCCAACCCGGAACCGGCCGCTGGTGATCTCTACTTTGATGACGATGAAAACTGGCAGTTCGGGGGAGCCGACATCGATGTCTTCTCGGTGGTTCTGCATGAGCTGGGCCACTCGCTGGGGCTGGGGCATTCGGATGCCACTGGCGATGTGATGTACCCCTACTACCGCCGCGCCACGGCTCTTTCGGCGGGAGACGTCGCCGCCATCCGGACGATGTACGCCACGCGCACGGCGGGCGGAACACCCACGCCGCCCACGCCGCCGACAACGCCGGTGTCCAATCCGGTGATCAGAGTGGACAGTGCCACCTCCAGCGGGACCGCAGCCAGCCCGGCGGCAATCATCCGCGGAACCGCTTCCCACGGCTCCGGCATCACGAGGGTGACTTGGGTAAACGCCCGTGGCGGCAGCGGCACGGCCACCGGCACCACCGCCTGGAACACCCTGGTTCCGCTGCAGACCGGGGATAACCAGATCACGCTGACCGCGCTGGCCACCGCCGGCACCTCCGCCAGTCAAGTCATCACGGTGACCTTGAAGGCTCCGGAGACGCCGGTGACGCTCAACATCACCAACCCGCCCACCAGCACCGTCACCACCGCCGCAGTGGCCGTTTCCGGTACCGCCGCGCATACCGGCGGGATCGCTCGCGTCACGTGGGTAAATGCCCGCGGCGGCAGTGGAACCGCGACGGGCACGACATCCTGGTCAACCACCATCCCTTTGCAGGCGGGTGAGAATCAGATCTCCGTCACTGCCGTGGGTACCTCGGGCGGGACGACGGCGAAGTCGATTGTGGTCACCTACCGGGCTCCGGAGACGCCGGTGACCCTGAGCATCGTGGCGCCAACCGCGGGCCGTCAAGTCAGTTCGACCACGGTGGCGGTCACTGGAACGGCCGCGCATCCCTCCGGCCTTGCACGCATCACTTGGACGAATGCGCGGGGTGGCAGTGGAACAGCTTCCGGCACCAGCAACTGGTTAGCCACGGTCCCGCTGCAGAGTGGGGACAATTTGATCACCGTCACTGCTGTGGCCACGGGTGGCGGCACGGTGTCGCGAACCGTATCGGTGAACTTCCGGCCGGTGGATACCACCGCGCCCAGCCTGATCATCCAGACGCCAGGTTCATCGGCGGTGGCCGCTACGTCCAGTTCGCTCAGCGTCACTGGCGTCGCCACCGACAATGTGGCTGTAACGGAAGTGACTTGGCAGAACTCCACGGGCGGTGCTGGCTCTGCTCAAGGGACGGCCAACTGGCGAGCGACGATACCGCTGATGGTGGGCGTGAACACCGTCACCATCCGGGCCCGTGACGCCGCCGGAAATGTCGGGACACGGTCGATGGTGGTGACGCGGCGCTAATCGCCGGACTCTTGGCCTAAGGGTTGCGGTGATCGAACAGCGCTTCATCATCACCGCGGCCCAGGGCATCACGCTGTGCCTGGATGGCGGCGATGTAGTCATCCAGCGCCGCGCCGATCTCATCGCGATTGGTGGCGATGATGTCGCGCCACAGCGGAAATGAACTGCGCGACAGGCGCGTCATCGATTCGAGACCCGGCCCAGAGACAGCGCGGGCGGGCTTTGAGACTTTGGCGATGGCGTTTGAGATCAACTGCGGGACATGCGAGGAAAGCGCGACCAGGTGATCATGCTCTTCGGCGCTGAGTACCAGTACTCGGGCGCCGATCCGCTCCAGCCACTCGCGGAACTCGGGCGGTGGGGTGGAAGTGAGAATCCAGGGCCGTCCGCGGAACAGGTCCGCATCGGAGTTTTCGACGCCACTCACTTCCTTGCCGGCCATCGGGTGGCCACCCAGGAAGTTTGGTAGGTGCCCGGCCGCCTGGCAGATCGCCCGCTTGGTGGACCCGGCATCGGTGACAAGAGCATTGGTCCGCAGGCGGCCCAGGGTTTCGATAATGCCCGAGATGGGCTGGGCGAGAAACAGCAGGTCGCAGGCGGAGGCCTCTTCCAAGCTGACGCCGCGATCGACCACGCCGGTGGCCTTGGCGATGGTGGCCGCGGAACTGACGCCAACGATCTCACCCGAAAAACCAGCCTGACGGAGGGCTCGCGCGAACGAGCCCCCAATCAAGCCAACGCCGACAATGGCTACAGAGTTCAGAGGAACCAGCCTTACGCGCTAGATCGTCCGGCCAATCGCTGAGGCGATGATGCGGCACTGGCCGACCATTTCGGCGAACTGCTCGGGGTAGAGCGATTGCGCGCCGTCGGACAACGCCTTGTTCGGGTCGTTGTGCATTTCGACGATCAGGGCATCGGCTCCGGCGGCGACGCTGGCTCGGGCCATCGGCAGCACCATGTCGCGGCGGCCGGTGCCGTGCGAGGGGTCAGCCACCGTGGGCAGGTGCGACAGCTTCTTCAACACGGGCAGCGCGGAGATGTCCATGGTGTTGCGCGTGAAGGTCTCAAAGGTGCGGATGCCGCGTTCGCACAGCATCACGTCGTAGTTGCCGCCGGCCATGATGTATTCGGCGGACAGCAGCTGCTCCTCAATGGTTGCCGCGATGCCGCGTTTCAGCATGATCGGCTTCCGGATGGCGCCCAGGGCCTTCAGCAAGTTGAAGTTCTGCATGTTGCGCGCGCCTACCTGGAGGATGTCAACGTAGGGCAGCATCAGCTGGATCTGCGAAGAATCCATCACTTCGCTGACAACCTTCAGGCCAAACTGGTCGGCCGCTTCCCGCATGATCTTCAGGCCTTCTTCGCCCATGCCCTGGAAGCTGTAGGGTGACGAACGGGGCTTAAACGCACCGCCGCGCACAATCTTCGCTCCCGCCTTGGCCACGTGCTCCGCGCAGGTGAAAAACTGATCCCGGCTTTCGACGCTGCACGGGCCGCCCATCACGACTACTTGGCTGCCGCCGATCTCGACGTCGCCGATCTTGATCACCGTGCCTTCCGGCCGCATGCCGCGGCTGGCCAGCTTGTAGGGCGACGAGATGCGCATGGCTTCGCGGACGCCGGGCATCAGCGCGAACTCTGTCGGGTCCGACTTGTCGGGGCCGACGCCGCCCAGAATCGTGTGCGTCACACCGTCTACGCGATGAACGTCGTAGTTCATCGCCTTCATCTTGTCGGTGACGTCTGTAATCTGGGCTTCAGGCGCCCCTTCCTGCATGACTACCAGCACTGGTGGGTTAGTCCTTTCCTTCGCCGCCAGCGTTGGCGGGCTTTCTCTGTAAGTTTCGCATCTCGATCATCACACCCAAAAAGATGCGCTCAATCGAGTCGTTGGGCAGGGGCCCAACATTCGCAGCCATCATGTTGGCCACCACTTGCTGTTCGCGTGATGGCTCCACCACGGCCAGGCCGTGCTGGCTTTTCACTTGTCCAATCTGCTGCGCGACGCGGCCGCGTTGGTTCAGCAATTCGAGCAACTGCCGGTCGATGGTATCAATCTGGTGGCGGAACCCGGAGAGCGCGATGCGCGGGTCCACCTCGGGTGCCGCTGCCTTCTTCTTAGCCATCGAGGCCCTCCCGCAGGGACCGCGCAAAGGCTTCCAGGTCGCCGCCCTGTTCGATCAACCGGACAATCGCGCTGCCCACCACGACACCGTCGCCATGTTCTGCCGAGGCGCGTGCCTGTTCGCCATTCGAGATACCAAAACCAACCGCCAGGGGCAGTGTCGTCTTGGCTCTCAACTGCTCCAGCAAGGGGCCCACGGAGGCGGAAAGCTGATCGCGTTCGCCCGTCACACCATTGCGGGAGACAACGTAGACGAAGCCGCTGGAATACTTGGCCACCAGCTCCAACCGGCGCGGCGAACTTGTCGGCGCGGCCAGAAACACGGTGTCGAGACCCGCCTGCCGCATGATGCCAATGTAGTCGTCGGCTTCTTCCACCGACAGGTCGGTCATCAGGCAACCGTCGATACCCGCGGCCTTGGCGTCACGGGCCAGTGCTTCAAAACCATAGCGGACCACCGGGTTCATGTAGGTGAACAGCAGCAGCGGAATCTCGGATGTCTGGCGGATGGTGCGAGCGATCTCGAGCACCTTGGCCAGCGTCGTACCGGCGGCCAGCGCTCGGGCCGAAGCGGCTTGGATCACCGGGCCGTCGGCGATCGGGTCAGAGAAGGGGACACCCAACTCCACCAGATCGACACCGCCACGTTCGAGCGCCGCTACCAATTCCGGGGTCGCGGCAGGATTGGGGTCACCCGCCGTCAGATAGGCCACCAACACTTTGCGGCCTGATTGGAAAACTTTCTCGATGCGGGTCACGCGGAGGCCATCTCCCGATTTGTGTCGAGCTCCGGCAGATTCTCGCGATAAAGATCGATGTCTTTGTCACCGCGCCCGGACAGGTTAACGATAAAGATCTGGCCCTTGGCTGCCGGTGCCTGGTCCAGCGCAATGGCGACGGCGTGCGAGGATTCCAGTGCCGGAATCAGCCCTTCGGTGCGCGACAGCTGCAGCGCGCCTTCCAGAGCATGGGAGTCCGTGCAGTTCAAATACTCGGCCCGTCCGCGATCGTGCAGCCAGGCATGTTCCGGTCCGATCAAAGCATAGTCCAGACCGGCGGAGACCGAATGCGTCAACGCCACCTGACCGTCGTCGTCCTGCAGGAGATAGCTGTAGGCCCCATGCAGCACGCCCGGCGCGCCGCCGGAGAAGCGGGCCGCGTGCTCGCCCAATTTTTCGCTGCGCCCACCGGCCTCAACACCGATCAAGCGTACGCCCGCATCTTCGACGAAGGGGTGGAAGATGCCGATGGCGTTGGAGCCGCCGCCGACACACGCAAACACGGCATCCGGCAAGCGGCCTTCAGCAGCCAGAATCTGCTGCCGCGCTTCAATGCCGATGCAGCGGTGGAAGTCGCGCACCATCATCGGATAAGGGTGAGCACCCAAGGCGGAACCCAGCAGATAGTAGGTCTTGTCGACGTTGGTCACCCAGTCGCGCATGGCTTCGCTGATGGCATCTTTGAGAGTGCGGGAGCCGACCGTGACGCCCACCACCTGCGCGCCCAACAGGCGCATGCGGAAGACGTTCAGCCGCTGGCGGCGCATGTCTTCCTCGCCCATGTAGACAACGCAATCCAGTCCCAGCAACGCGCAGGCCGTGGCCGTGGCCACGCCATGCTGGCCAGCGCCCGTTTCGGCGATGATGCGCTTCTTGCCCATCCGGCGGGCGAGCAGCGCCTGTCCCAAGGCATTGTTGATCTTGTGCGCGCCGGTGTGCAACAGGTCTTCGCGCTTAAAGTAGATCCGCGCGCCGCCCAATTGCTCACTCAGCCGTTTGGCGAAGTAGAGCGGCGTGGGCCGCCCGGCGTAGTTCTTCAGCAGGTCGTCCAGCTCGGCGTTGAACGCCGGGTCGCGCCGGGCGTCGAGATAGGCCTGCTCCAGTTCTTCCAGGGGCGACATCAGGGTCTCGGGGACAAACCGTCCGCCATACGGCCCAAAGTGGCCCCGCGCATCCGGACCCGAAGCGAGCCCAGTGAGCGGCAAAGCCGTTTCAACCATGAATAAATTCCTCCCGCGCGGCGGCTACAAAAGCTTGCACGCGCGCCGCATCCTTCTTGCCTGGTGACGATTCCAAGCGCGAACAAGCATCCACGCCCCAGGGCCGGGCCACGCGGATCGCTTCACGCACATTGGACCCGTCGAGCCCTCCGGCCAGTACGATGCGGTCACCGGCACCAGCCGCCAGCGACCAATCAAACGTCTGGCCCGTGCCTTCCGACACGTCCATCACATAACCTTCCGCCGGCAGCATGTCTGCGCCGGGCTTAACCGCTCGCCAGACGCGCATCGGTGGTGCGTCGGAGCCGTAAATCTGCGCCACATCCAACCCGGCCAGCGCCGCAATTTCCATCACTCGTTCCGGAGCCTCACCAACAAAGATGCCCACTTTGAGGGCCGGAGTTTCTTTCATCCACGTTTGCGGCTGAACATAGCGCGGGCTGCGCGGCCAAAAGTTGAAGCCGATAGCCGTGGCACCCGCTTCGACGGCCATCGCCGCGTCCTGGGGCGTGGTGACGCCGCAGACCTTGATGATTGGTCCGTCGCTGGTGGCCTGGCTCAAGCGGTCAACTCCCGCAAGGCGGCCATGGGGTCGGCGGCCTTCATCAGGTGTTCGCCAATGAGGAAGGCGCGATAGCCCACATCCATCAACCGGTCGATGTCTGCGCGCGACTGGATGCCGCTTTCGCTGACCGCGATGACGTCCTTAGGGAACATGGGCGCGAGCCGGATCGAGGTTTCGAGCGACACCTGAAACGTCCGCAGATCACGATTGTTGACGCCGACGATGGTGGCCCCGGATTCGAGTGCCGCAGCCAGTTCCTTCTCGTCGTGGGCTTCCACCAAAACGTCCAGGCCCAACGTTTCGGCGAACTGCCGTAAGGCGCGTAGCCTCGTGACGTCCATGATGGCGGCAATCAGCAGAATGGCATCGGCACCCGCGGCCATAGCCTCGGCGATCTGCACCTCATCGATCATGAAATCCTTGCGCAACACGGGCAGGTGCGTGGCGGCCCGGGCGGTGTGGAGATCTTGCAGGGAGCCTTGGAAGTAGTTCCGGTCGGTCAACACGGAAAGGGCGGCGGCACCCCCACTCTGATAAAAGTGGGCGATCTGGCCCGGATGGTACTCCTCGATCAAGGTGCCCTTGCTGGGAGAAGCCTTCTTCAGCTCAGCGATTACGGCGGGCTTGTGCCCTTCCAGTGCCGCGCGGAAGCTGCGCCGGGAGGCGCGCAAGTGTTCCACTTCTACACGCTTGGTGGCGACGATTCGGGAAAGGATATCTGGGACCGCAGCGGACATATGGAAGCCACGGCCGGAGCCGGGGTAGTGAAACGTTCATCGTATCATGCGAGTATGCTTTCCCGACGCGAGTTCGCCGCCTCAGCGCTGGCTGCCGCCGCGGCCACCGCCGCTCCCACGACGCAGAACGGCTGGCGTTTCATCCACTTGAAGGGCTCGGCCGAAGAGATGGGATTTCAGCACGGGGCGCAGTTGGCGCAGCCGATTGTGGAAGGCCGCAAAGCGATTGAGCGGATCATCACACGCGACACCAAGAAGGAATGGAGCTGGTTTCGTGAAGCCGCCAAGTCCGTGTTTGGCCCGCGTATCGAAGACGAGTACCGCCGCGAGATGCAAGGCATCGCCAAAGGCTTGAACAGCCAGGGCGTCAACTGGGACTACTGGGATGTGCTGGCACTGAACGGCTGGATGGAGCTCGCCTGGTACTACCATGGGTGGCTGGACCGCCAAAAAGGGCAGCCCACTTCCAACGCCTCCGGCAATGCACCGGAGCACTGTAGTGCGTTTGTGGCGACGGGCAGCTACACCACCGATGGCCGCCCGGTGATGGCGCACAACGCCTGGGTGGATTACGCCGTGGGGGCCAACTGGAACGTCATTTTTGACATCCAGCCCACCAATGGCCAGCGCATGTTGATGGACGGCTACCCGGGCCTGATCCATTCCGGTGACGACTTTGTGATCAACCAGGCCGGCTTGATGATCACCGAAACCACTATTTCCGGCTTCTTGAGCTTCGACCCCAAAGGCGTGCCCGAGTTCATCCGGGCCCGTAAGGCGGCGCAGTACTCGCAATCGATCGATGATTTCTCGCGTCTGATGACGGCCGGCAATAATGGCGGCTACGCCAACAACTGGTTGGTGGCGCATGCCCGCACGGGCGAGATCGCCAGCCTAGAACTGGGCTTGAAAAACGTCATCCTGAAGCGGACGACGGACGGCTATTTCGCCGGAGCCAACTTTCCGGTGGACGAGAAGTTGGCGCGTGAAGAGACCGATTTCGACCTGAAGGCCGACAATTCGCCCAACGCCCGGCGCGAACGTTGGGATCAACTGATGGCGCAGTACAAGGGCAAGATCGACGTCGAAGCCGCCAAGCGCTTCATGGCCGACGACTACGATGTGGTGGACAAGAAGAACAACGCCTGCGAGCGCACGCTCTGCGGCCGCAATGATCTTTCACCACGCGGGATGAAGCCCTGGCAGAACGAATACGGCCCGGCGGGCGCGGTGCAAAACAAGGCCGCCGATGCCAAGATGGCCACCGAGATGCGCCTCATGGCCGCCATGGGTCCGCAAGCGGGGCCGTCGTTTAAGGCCAATGAGCACATCCAGGCCCACCCGGAGTTCGACTGGCAAGCGGGGGTTCTGAAAGACCTGCCGGCTCAGGCGTGGACGGAATTCCGGATTGTCCGGTAGGCGGGTCCGATTGGCGTTAGCTCTGCCACACGTTTAAGAAAGACACGGGCTTCACGGCGATGACTCGCAACGCGCCAAGTACACACTCCCGGGCACTCTTGCCCCACTAGGGACGCTCAATACTCCAAACCAGCTCTCCGGGGATAAGCCTCGTCGTTGGTCATTGTTGTGTAACCGGTGGCCGTTTATGCGGCGTCCGCGGCGGTCTCGGCTGGCGGCATGCCGCCCCAGATCAGGACGTCGGGGCACAGGTCGGCACCGGTGGGCCAAACCAGCGTGCCGCCCTCCACACTAAACTCCCTAAATCGCATGTCATCGCTCCGAATTTCAGAGAAAACCGGGCCTTCCAGCATCGGTCCAAGATCTCTCTCGACAATGCGACCGTCGGTCAAGGTCAGCTGCACGCGGTAGTTTCCGAGTGCCTTGGCTTCCCGGATGCGAACTAATTTCATGGCTCCTCCTTAGTCAAGTGGGGCGATGGATTCCAAAGGCGTTCCACGCCGAGCCCGCTCCCAATCCGCTCTCAGTTCCTGACGATGAAGTGCTGCCCATTCGAGCACCAATGCCATGGCTCTCCTCGGGAGTTCTCCCCTGACGACGGCGAGCGTCTCTATCTCCACAAGCGCCTCGTATTCGCCGTATTCGGCGTGGAAGTGCGCGGGACTGTGATCTCCGAAATACATTCGAATGACAATTCCAAAGAATCGCGTTACTTCGGGCATTTCGTGTCTTGATTTTACTGCATCACCTGTTGGCGTGCGCCACGAAGCCCATTCAGAATGAGCTCAGGTTGATCTCTACGGCTGACGCCCGAGCGTCCAGCGAATGCCCGCCCGCACCAATCGTGGACCCGCAATTTGCGGGGCGGGGGTGAAGCCCGACAGATACTCACGGTTCAGCGCATTCTCGACCGCCAGCGTGAAGGTGATGCCTTCGCGGAACTGCTGTGCCAGCGAGATGTGGGCCAGTGCAAAGCCGGGCAGCAACTGCGTGTTGCGGTCATCTTCAAACTGGAGCGAGCCTGCCCGTAAGCCGCCTGCCAGCAGGGTGCCGCGGTGGTTCCAGGATAGTTGCGCGTTGCCCTGGTGGCGCGGGATTTGCGGAATCCGTTCGCGCGTGGCGACTCGCGAATCGGCAAACAGGTAGGACGTCTCCCAAGTCCAGACGCCGATGCGATAGCGATAGTTGGCCTCAATGCCGCGCGCCAGGGCTGTTCCGATGTTGCGCCGGATGCGGGTGATCAGCGCGGGGGTGGCGGAGAGCGTGGCGTTGCCGATCAGGGCGGAAAGCTCATTGCGGTACATCGTGACGGAGAGCCGGGAGCGCTCACCCACCCAGTCCGCGCCGAACTCGGAACCGAATACCTTCTCGGGCAGCAGCGCGGGGTTGGCCAGCGTGGTGGTGTTGCCGGCGCGGAACTCGCGGTAGAGCTCGTTGAGCGTGGGTGCGCGGAAGCTGCGGTAGGCACTGCCGCGCAAGCGGAGGCCTCCACCCAGGCTGTAGCTGAACCCGGCGCTGGGGGAGTAAAAGCTGGTGGTTCCAGTGAAGTGATAGCGGGAGCCGCCGAATAGCTTCAGTTGCCGCCAACTGTAGTCGGCCTGTCCGAACACGCCGCGTTGGAACTGGACGCCGCCGCCGATGCGGGCGCCGGTGGGCACCAGCCAATCGCGCGAGGTGCCATCGACGCGCAAGAAGTCGCCACCAGCCAGTAAAGTGACCGGCGAACGGCGCAAGGTGACAAACCCTGCTCCGCCCACTGATTCAGCGGGTACACTTTGGCGGAACGTGACGCGTTCCGTGTTGCGGTCCGCACTGATGGTGGAAAACGCGGCCCGGTATTCCTGCCGCTGGTGAAAGGCCAGCAGCGAGAGCCAGTCCCGCGAATAGCTGCCGGACACAGAGCCAATGCCGGTTGAATTATTCACCAGCGTGGTGCCGTTCTGGCGCTCTTCGACCAGCATGTCGGACTTGAGCGAAAAGCGTTGCCCAGGGGCCAGCCAGTCCAGCTTCACTTGCGGAGCAATGAACCGCACATTGGCCGGGGTATCGACGCGACCTCGAATCGATTTGGGCACGATGAAGTAGCCGTCGGTCTCGAATGCACGCAGCGCTGCGGTGACACCCCATCGGCGGCGCAACAGCTGTGAATAAGAGGCCGTGGGCATGCGCGTGCCAAGATTTCCGCCCTCAAAGCCCAGGCTCAAGCGCGCAGTGGAGGGCGCGCGGGAGATGAAGTTGATGGCGCCGCCCATTGCCCGGTCACCAAAGACGCTGGTGGTGGAACCACGGGAGACTTCGACGCGCTCTACCTCTTCCGGTGATGTACGGGTCCAGTAGATCCAGCCGCCGAACGGGTCATTCAAGGGGATGCCATCGGACAGCACCAGCGTGCGGCTAGTGCCAGTGGACCCGATGCCGCGCAGTGAAATGCCTTGCGTAGTGGGATTGGCCGCCAAGCTGGAGGAGCGGCGCAGCAGCGTGAAGCCCGGCACCATGCGGAGCCGGTCGTCCATGTTGACGCCGGGAATGCGCTTCAGTTCGGGCGTGCCCAGCGTCGTGATGGAGGCCGGGCTTTCCGAGGCCACGCTTTCAGTGACCGTGATCTGCGTACGTACGGGGTCAGGCTTCGCGGGCGGTGCCGTGATCTGGGCGCTGCCGGGGATCTGTGCCAGAACGGCGGCTAAAAAGTACCACAAGAGCTTCATCAGTATTGGAGGCGAACCGGGGATCGGGCACGTTACTGGCCGCATAGAGCGGTTCGACCAATGCCAGAAACCTCAGCATATCGTAGACCTCAGCCTCGTCTGGAATCCGGAGGTCGCACAACTGCGTCCGGAAGCGGAAAGGCGCGCGGCGCTCCGAGAGTGACCAACCCAGATACGCGCAGCAATCGATGGCCTCTTCCAGCCATTCCATTTGCCCCGCGCCGATGGCCAAATCAAGAACGATCTCCACTTGTGGCTGTTCGGGCTGGACGAACTCGCGCACCTGCAATGCGCCGGTGTGCGCGGTCGTTTTCCAGTCGACGTGCCGCGTGGCCTCGCCATGCTCATAGGGCCGGATGCGGTGGAAGTCGTCACCACGGCCCCGCTGGCGGGAGGCGATCTCGCCTTCCAGGCGTTGGAGGATCTGCTCGAAGCCGGGCTGTGGGAGGACCGAGGGGTAGACGATCAGGTCGCGCTCAATCGCTACGCGGACGCGCCGGTCGGTGAAGCCAAAGGGGAAGCGCGTCGAGAACTCAAACGCATCTTCGCGATACTGGCCGCGCCTGGGGAACTCCAGCGTCAAAGGAACGCGGGCCTGGCCTCCGCCCGCCAGCATGGTGAAGAACACCGGCTGGGTGAAGCCGCTCTGCGGGCTTCCCTGCAGGCGCAAGGCGAACGACGGGATCCACTGTTTGTGGTTGCGCAGCTTTACCGTGGCGGGGCAGGGAACGCGGGCTGCGACGTGGCGGGGCAGTTCGAGATCCACCTCCAGGCCGGCCAGCCCCAAGCGGCTGACAAAGCCCGACACCAGCAGCGCGGAGAGCAACAGCGCCAGCAGCAGGAACAGCAGATTGTTCGCTGTCAGAAAGGCGGCCACGCCGATGGCAATGGTGATCAGGGTAAAGCCGAGTCCGCGCAACGTTACCCGCTGGCGGATCCGTCTTTCGAGATAGGCATCCAGACGCCGCCAAGCCGACTGGACGGTGGAGACCATCGTTCCAATCCTGCCCGTCGCGCGTGTCATGCTATGAGCTTGTCACAACCCACCCAATCCGGTTTGCACCGCAGCCTGGGACTGCCGCAACTGGTCATCATGGGGATCATCATGATCCAGCCGACGGCGCCCATGCCGCTGTTCGGCGTTGTCTTCAATGAGGCCAAGGGCCACGTTGTTTCCGCCGTACTGGTGGCGATGGTGGCCATGCTGTTCACCGCCATCAGCTATGGCCGTATGGCGCGCGCCTACCCCAGCGCCGGTTCAGCCTACACCTACGTAGGCCAGGAACTGCACCCGGCGGCGGGCTTCCTGACCGGCTGGTGCATGCTGATGGACTATGTGCTGAATCCGGTGATCTGCACCATCTGGTGTTCCAAGGCCGCGGGCAACGTGCTGCCGCAGGTTCCTTATGCGCTGTGGGCGGTCTTTTTTGCGGGCCTGTTCACGCTGCTGAACATCCGCAAGATTGAGGCCTCGGCCAAGACCAACTCGCTGCTGGCGGCAGCGATGGGTGTGGTGATTGTGGCCATGCTGGCCGCCTCCGCCAAGTTCTTCCCGGGCGCTGACCTGGTGAAGCCTTTCTACGATCCAGCCACCTTTGCCTGGAACACTTTCTCCACCGGTACCTCGCTGGCCGTGCTGACCTACATTGGTTTCGACGGCATCTCGACGTTGTCAGAAGAAGTGAAGGACCCACGGCGCAACATCCTGTGGGGCACCGTGCTGGTCTGCCTGATTATTGGCGGACTTTCGGCGATCGAGACCTACGCCGCGCAGATCGTCTGGCCTACGGGGCTGGCGTTCCCGGACGTCGATACGGCCTATGTCCACGTGGCTGGACGCGCGGGCGGGCCGTGGCTGTTTCAGGCGGTGAACCTGACGTTGCTGGTGGCGACGATTGGATCGGGCTCCGGCGCGGTGATGGCGGGTGCTCGCTTGATGTACGGCATGGGGCGGGATCATGCGTTGCCGCAGCGGTTCTTCGGCGATCTTCACGGGCCCACCTCGGTGCCGCGCAACAACGTGCTGCTGATCGGGGCGCTGTCGCTAGCCGGAGCGTTCGCCATGAGCTATCAACTGGGTGCGGAACTGCTGAACTTTGGGGCCTTCATTGGCTTCATGGGCGTGAACCTGTCGGCCGTGCTGCGCTATTACATCCGTGGAGAGCGCAAGCAACTCACGCATCTGGTGCCACCGGTGCTGGGCTTCCTGATCTGCTTCTATCTCTGGCTCAGCCTGAGTCCGTTTGCCAAGATTGCGGGCACGGCCTGGCTGGTGGTGGGGCTGGGCGCATATACTTTTCTTTATGCAAAGCATCACGCGGCTTCTGCCCGTTCCGGTTCTTCTGACAATGGCGCTGGTGGCGACGGCCCCAGTGTGGGCGGCGGAAAAGCAGCTCTTTAACGGCACAACGCTCGACGGCTGGAAGATGACCGGCCCGGGCAAGTTTGAAGTCGAGAACGGCATGATGAAGACCGTGGGCGGCATGGGCCTGCTCTATTACGAGCGCGCCAAGGTTGGCAACGCCACCGTCAAGATCGTTTTCAAAACCGCCACCGACCACGCCAATTCGGGCGTCGTGATCCGCATGGACGAGCAACCAACTGACCCTTGGTACGGCGTCCACAACGGCTACGAAGTGCAGATCGACGCCGGTGGGGATGAGTGGCATTCCACCGGCGCGATCTATTCAATCAGCAAAGTGACGGAGCGCCGCCAGAAGCCGATGGGCGACTGGAACACCATGGAGATCGACCTGGCCGGCACGGTGACCACGATCAAACTGAATGGCGCGGTGGTGAATACGTATCGCGAGGGCCAGGAAGTCCCCGCCCGCAAGCAGTGGTATGAGCCGGTGCGCGGCCCGCGTCCCGCCTCAGGCTACATTGGCCTGCAGAACCACGACGCCAAGTCGACGATCTATTTCAAAGAGATCAGCGTCACGTCGAAGTAGCTGGCCGCAATGGCGGCGATTGTTTCTGGGCAGCTGGGCGGCGGTTGATGTGGTGAAGCGGAAGCGGGTGACGCGGTTGCTTTTTGGGTTGAAGCCGGTTTAGCGGGTCGCTCTCGGCTGTAGCGCTTCGACACGCTGCTGAACTTCTTCAAGCGTCATTTGGCCTACCCATTCCTGCCGCTCCGCAGTGTAGTCGCCGCGTTCGGAGAGAAACAACTGTGCATACCGGAAGAAACCTTTCGGTCCCAGTTCGCGATAGAGCGTATCGAGAACATAGCGGCGAAAGTCCGTATCGTCCAATTGCTCAATTGCGGTCATACCCAGCCTCTATTGCCCATAGTACCGGATTGACGGCCCGGATCTTCGTGACCACCGCCGCCCGCCCCGCCGCTTTCAGCAACCTATCGTCGGTGCTGAGAAACACGTCGGCACGGCCTGCTTCGGCGCTGGCGAAATGGGCCGCATCCATCGGATTGAAACCGAAAGCCAGTAACTGCTTCGCGCGACCCCACACGTTGGAATCCGCTGGCACCGCATCCAGGGCTAGACCGAGAACGTGTTCAGCAACTGCTCGCCTCTCCGGATGCGGATTCCGTTCGACCTCGGCTCGTAAGACTTGGCTGGACACCAAGACCACCCGGCCATCGATGACGGCATCGAGGATTCGCAAGACCGCCTCGGCTTCTTCTCGTATCCGGGGCTGCCCAAGTCCGTCTGTGAGGCGGCTTAGGCAACAGGCGTCCAAGTAGACTCGCACGCCTTAGCTTAAGCCGTAAAACTTCACCGCCGTGCCCCCCAGCACCTGCTCCCGAACATCTTGCTTCAGCGGGCCCAGGCTCTGCGTGAGCGCCGCGAGCACTTGTTTCCAGGTTCCGGCTAGCTGGCAGACTGGCCAGTCGCTGCCGAACATGCAGCGCTCGGGTCCGAAGACCTGGTAGACGTGGTGGACGTAGGGGGCCAGGTCCGGGGCTTTCCAGTGCTGCTGATCGGCTTCGGTGATCATGCCGGAGAGCTTGACGTAGGCTTTGCTCTTCTTCGCGATGGACTCCATCTGCTTGGCCCAGGGCTCCATCTTCTTTTCCTTGATGTAGGGCTTGGCAATGTGGTCGATCACCATCTTCAGCTTCGGCAGCTTTTCGGCCAACGGCTCCACGATGTGCAGGTGCGGCGGTTTGACGAGTACGTCATAGGGGATGCCGCGTTGTTCCAGTTCTTTGAGTCCGCGGAGGACATCCGGCTGTAGCGCCCAGTTCACGTCCGGCTCATCGTGCAGGATGTTCCGGACGCCTTTGAAGCGCTTGTGCTTCTGCAGGACGTCCAGGCGCGCGCCCACCTTCGGGTCCTTCAGATCCACCCAGGCGACTACTCCCTTGATGAACGGATAGTCGTCGGCCAGGGCCAGCAGCCATTCGGCTTCGGCGTCCACTTGGGCCGCCTGGACCACCACGCAGCCATCAAAGCGGTTGGCGTCAAGAATTGTTGGGTGGTGGCGGCATCCACGGGTAGGAGAGCTTCTTTAAGTCCCAAAAATGCTGGTGCGAATCGATGCGCATAGTTCGCCTCCATCATACTTTGGTTGGTGGGCGCTAGGCTTTGGTGCGAACCGGGGAACTTTGCTGGGGTGAACCGCGTATGCTCAAGTACAGTGACTGCTGAGCTCGCCATTGAAACCACAGACTTGCGCAAAGTCTTCCGGAGCCGCTGGAGCGGCAAGGAAGTCTGCGCGGTCGAGAATATCTCGCTCCGGGTCAACCGGGGCACCACGTTTGGTCTGTTGGGGCCCAATGGGGCGGGGAAGACCACGTTTGTGAAGATGCTGCTGTCGGCCTGCATCCCCACCGCCGGAACGGCGCGCGTGTACGGCAGAGACACTAAGGATCCCGAAGCCCGGCGACCCATCGGCTACCTTCCCGAAAACCATCGCTTCCCAACTTACTTCACCGGTGCTGGGATGCTGGATTTCTACGCCGCACTGTCGGGCGTTGATGCCGCCAAGCGCCGCAAACTGATCCCGGAGTTATTCGAACGCGTGGGGCTCGACCCCAAGTGGATGGACGTGCGCGTGGGCAAGTACTCCAAGGGGATGTTGCAACGGGTGGGCCTCGCGCAGGCGCTGATCCATTCGCCGTCGCTGCTGGTGCTGGATGAGCCATCGGACGGCGTCGATCCGGTGGGCCGCCGGCAGATCCGCGATGTGCTGCATGCACTCGAAGCCCAGGGCGTCACCATCTTTTTGAACTCGCACCTGCTGCAAGAGGTGGAACTGTTCTGCCGCGACGTCGCCATCGTCAACAAGGGCCGCGTGGTGCTGGAAGGCACGGTCAACGACCTGACGGCGGGCAAAGGCTACAAGCTGGTGGCGATGAATGGCAGTGGTCCGAAAGAGTGGAACCTGGGGAGCCGCGAAGAAGCCAACGGCAAGATCGACGATCTCCGCCGCGAAGGGTTTTCGATTGAATCCCTGGTGCCCACCACCAGCCGCTTGGAAGACGTGTTTATTGAAGCAGTCCAGGGGAAGAAATGACCGCCACGTTCGCGTTGATTGTTGATACCTTTCGCGAGGCGATGGCCCGCAAGATCTTTTGGGGTCTGTTCGGCCTCTCGCTGCTGATGGTGCTGTTCTTCCTGTTCATCATGAAGATCGACGTGGTGGAAGGCGCGACGGCCACCATCACGTTGTTCGGGCAAACGGCCGGTGGCGAGCACCGCGACATGGCCGTGGACAAGCTGGTGAAACAGGTTCACTCCTCGATTTCGACCTTCCTGTACAGCTTCGGCATGTTCCTGGCGGTGTTTGCCTCAGCGGGGCTGATTCCCAGTGTGCTGGAACCGGGCCGCATTGAGGTGATGTTGTCGAAGCCGATTTCCCGCGCTCACCTGTTGATGGGCCGCTTTATCGGGAATGTGCTGGTGGTCTCCTGCAACATTGTGCTGCTGGTGGGCGGAGTGTGGCTGATCTTCGGCTGGAAAACGGGTGTCTGGTCGCCGGGCTTCCTGGTGGCTATACCGAGCACGATTTTCGTCTTTTCGGTGCTGCTGACGGTGGTGGTGCTGGCGGGCGTTTTGTGGGAATCGACGGCGGTGTCCACCATGATCCCGGTGGTGATGATGATTCTCAGTCCGATCCTGGCGCAGGAAGAAACCGCTCGGAAGTTGCTGTCATCGGAGTGGTCGCGGCAGCTGTGGCTGTTTCTGTACGTCGCGCTCCCCAAGGTGTATGACGTCGGCAAGATGACGCTGGATATCACGCTCGGGCAAGGTGCAGGTTCATGGTGGCCCATCTGGAGCTCCGGTGCCTTCGGTATCTTGGTGTATGGAGCGGCACAATGGATCTTCGAAAAACGGGACTTCTAACGGCCGCCTTGGCCTTCGCAATGGTGGCCTTGGCGGCGTGCCGCCCGGCGCCATCGCCGACTATCGTGATTGATCCATCACTGGCGCCGCTGATCCCGGCGGACACCACGATCCTCACCTGCGTCCGGATTGACAAGCTGAAAGAGACGGAGCTTTACCGCAAGCTGAAGGCGGAAGGCAAGCTGAAGCCGCTGGATGACTTTGCGAAGCAGACCGGCATTGACCTGGAAAAGAAGGTCTTTGACATCATGGTGGCCTCGAACGGTAAGACCGGCGTTGCCCTGGTACGCGTGCAGTTCGTCACGGAAGGCACCGCCGGCGTCGAGCAGCCGCTGGGCGGCCCAGAGGCGCGGCGTTTCGATCACAAGGGCTACACGCTCTATGGCGATGAGAAGGTGGCCGCCACCTACTTCAACCGCAGCGTGATCGTCGCCGGACCGACCGAGAGCGTTCGCGCGGTGATCGACAACCGCGATGGCTCCAAGGGCCAGCCCCCCGCCGCCCTGCTGGAGCGGGTGAAGAGCATCCCGTCTACCAATCAAGCGTGGGCCGTTTCCTTTGCGGGTATTCAATCGACACTACCGGCGGGCCTGCCCGGACCGCTGTCCGGCCTGAAGAGCATGCCCATCGATATCCGCTCCATCGTGGCAGGTCTCGATGTGTCGCAGGCCGTGAAATTCTCGGCGGAAGTGGCTTCCGGTGACGAGAAGTCCGCCGAGAAGATGCATGACGCGATCAAGGGCTTGATCGGTATCACCCGCCTTTCCACGCCCAGCGACAAGATGGAGATGTTGAAGTTCTACGACGCCATCGCGGTTAC
>JAPKYX010000122.1 GCA_026394075.1 Acidobacteriota bacterium | reverse complement strand
CTCACCCTTGGGGTGTCAGCATTCGCCCAGATCGGCACGTCCACCATCACGGGCCGTGTCACCGACACGACTGGTGCCGTGGTGGCCAGCGTCAACGTCAACATCGTCAACAAAGGTACCAACTTTACCTTCACCTCGGTGACCAACAGTGAAGGCATCTACCGCGTCCCGTCCCTCCAGCCCGGCGGCTACCGAGTGACGTTTGAGGCAGCAGGCTTCAAGAAGGTTCTGCGCGAGGATGTCGAACTCCGCACGGGCGATACGTTCGCCGTGGACGCCGTGCTGCAAGTCGGGCAGGTAACGGAGTCAATTGAAGTTTCCGGCGGCACGCAGTTGCTGGAAACTGAGACGTCCACTACCGGCAGCGTGATGAGTGGCGACACGCTCTATGAGATGCCGCTCTATCAGCGGTACATCAACTCCACCTTGAACTTGGTGCCCGGCATGACCTCCGGCGGCTACGCCTATGGTGGCGACCTGGGCTCTTATCACCTGGCTGGCCAGCGAGCCGGCGCCATCGGCATCTTTGAGGATGGCGTCAACGGCAACGACCAGATGGGCGGCACTGGCACCATCAAGCCGCTGCAGAACTCCGTGGCCGAAGTGAAGGTGATCACCACCGTGCCTCCGGCCGAATACGGCCACTCGGCCGGCGGCGTCGTCAGCGTGGTGAAGAAGAGCGGCACCAACGAACTGCATGGAATGGGCAGTTGGTACGGCCGCACCCGGCGGATGCAGCACCGCCTGTTCTTTGATCGATACCGCACATCTGACGCGACGCCCGGTGCCCCCAATGGCATCCCGACCTTCTTCATGCAGCCCGACGCCAACGTCGGCGGCCCGGTCATGATCCCGAAACTCTACGATGGCCGCAACAAGACTTTCTTCTTTTTCGGCTATCAACGCCTGCATGAGAAAAAGGTGGCACAGGTAGTGGCGAACACGCCCACGGCCGCCATGAAGGCGGGCGATTTCGCTTTCCCGGGCGTCGCCACGCGAAATGCGATCTTTGATCCGGCGTCGACGCGCCGTCTCCCGGATGGCACGTGGGCACGCGACCCCTTCCCGAACTTTGTGGTGCCCGGCGGTCGTGTGGATCCCGTGGCGCGTAGGCCCCCAACCAGGCCGGCACGTTCGATTCGACAGGCCCCCAGGGCAATCTGCTCGCCAATGAATTCGCCCGAACCTTTTTCGACGACTACAACCTGCGCATCGACCATCAGTTCTCCACCGCGCTGAAAGTGTACGGCAGCTATACCGAGAACCGCCAGACCGGCTTCAACCGCCCCATCAACATCAAGGGAGACCAGGGCGCGTTTGACTTCTACCAAGGGCACTACGCCCCGTTCCGCCAAGTTAACGCGTCGGCCGGCACCACCTGGGTGGCGTCACCGTCGCTGGTCAACGACTCGCGCATCGGCTACTTCCGCCGGCGCAACGACACCATGTCCCCTTCGCTGGGCCAGAACTGGTCGACGCAGTTGGGCATCCCCAACAACGACAACTCGCTGATGCCGCTGTTCGGCGATACGGGTGCGGGCCGCGATAGCGCCAATTCGATGTATGGCTTGGGTTCGCAAACACCCAGCAAGCTGGTGAACGAGACGTTCTCGTTCCGCAATGACACCACTTGGATCAAGGGCTCCCATGCGTTCAAGTTCGGCTACGAGATCCTCTACTTCCGGTTGAATTCGGCCAACTTCGCGCGGCCTTCACAGTTCTTCTTTGACGGCGTGACGGCGGGCTTGCAGGCCAATGGCGTGGCGGTGCCCAATACCGGCAACACGTTCGCGGGCTTCATGACGGGATTTGTCCGGCAGGGCACGTTCACCCAGGAGCTGACCAGCTGGCTGCCTCGGTCCAACATCCACAGCTTCTACTTCCAGGACGACTGGAAGCTGACCCCACAACTGACGCTGAACATCGGCGTCCGCTACTCCAACGAAGCGCCGTTCTCCACCAAGAACGCCCGCATGAGCAACTTCGACCCCAACGGCACGGACGACCTGACCGGCCGCAAAGGTGCCATCATTCACCCCACCGGCAACCTGTGGAACCGCGACAACAACAACTTCAATCCGCGCCTGGGCCTTGCCTGGCACCCATGGCAAAAATGGGTCTTCCGTGGCGGCGTGGGCATGTACACGGTAGATGTGAAGTTCCCCTCACAACGCGGCCAGTATGACGAGTACGTGGCCACGGCGAACCAGCAGGCATTGCCGGGTGACCCGACGCCGGTCTACCGCATCAGCCAGGGCCCGGGCCCGGTGAAGTTCAACGTCCGCCCGGATGGCAGCTCGCCCTTTGTCGGCACTAACTTCGGCGGCCGCGGTGTGGAATGGTGGAACCCCAACTTCCACAACCCCTACGTGATCAACTTCAACGCGGGCGTGCAATGGGAGTTCAAACGGGACTACCTGCTGGACTTCAGCTATCAGGGCTCCTCCGGCGTCGGCCTTTCCGAGCGCTGGCAGTACAACACGTTCCCCATCGACTACTTCGCCGGGAACTCCGTGCAGCAGAATGCCGTCAATGCGGCGGCGCAGAACTTCCGGCCCTTCTCGCAGTTCGGCGACGTCCGCGTGCGCGGCAACTTTGGCCACTCGACGTTCCACTCGGCCACGGTGAAGATCGAGAAGCGCATGTCGCGCGGCTTGATGTTCTCGTCCTTCTACACACTGTCGAAGGCGATCAACAGCCAGGACGGCGACAACGACGGGACCGGCATCGCGCCCATCCAGAACATGCGCCTGGAAAAGGCGCTGGCTGGTTACCACCGCGCCCACCGCGTGTTGGGCGTCGTCAACTACGAACTGCCGTTCGGTGCCGGCAAAAAGTGGGCCGCCTCTGGCTGGAAGAAGTATCTGTTCGGAGGCTTTGAGCTTTCCTGGGTACAGACCATGGAAAGCGGCAACCCGGTCAACTTCTCCATCGCCAACAGCCCGTATAACTACTACGGAACCTTCGCCGGCAATCGCCGCCCCGACATCGTCGGACCGGCCACCATCCGCGACGGCTTCCGCGACATGGGCGGGGACCGGTTCAACGTACTGAACATCAATAGCGTGTTCTCCGGCGACAACAACGGCTTGGCGAACTTTGCCCTGCCCGGTGGCTGCACGGACGCAACCGCCGCCACCAACCGCGGCCAGTGCGATTTCCGCATCGGCAACCTGGGCCGCAACTCGATCATCGGCGTGCCGCTGCTGTGGAGCCAGGCGTCGGCGCAGAAGAACTTCCAGTTCAAAGAGAAGTTCCGCGCGCAACTCCGCTGGGACTTCCAGAACGCTTTGAAGACGTACAACTACATCTTCTCCGGCAGCGCCCTGAACGTCGACTTCCGCAACCCGCGGCAGTTCGGCAAAGTGAATGCTGACCCGCGCACGGCCTCACTCGGCGGCCAGCCGCTGATGAACCTGACGCTGGCGGTGTTCTTCTAAAGCCACCTCTTCAGCTCCGTGATCGAAGGCCGGAACGGTTCGCCGCTCCGGCCTTTGCTTTTCCATGACCCTTCAGGCGGCGCTTGCTGGTGATAGGCCAGGCCCCTCCTGCGGGTCGGGGCTCGGTCAAGAACTCGCCCGCCTCACATACCGCCACCAGTTGCCGTATGCTGTCCATGTGCGCGCCTACTCCATTCCCCAATTCGGCATCGACGCCCTCTCCCTGATTGAGAAGCCCGACCTGCAGCCCGGCCCCGGCCAAGCCTTAGTGGCCATGAAGGCCTGGTCGCTGAACTACCGGGACATGCTGGTGATCCAGGGCAAGTACAACCCCAAGATGAAGCTGCCGATGACGCCGTTTTCCGATGGCACCGGTGAAGTGGTGGCGGTGGGCGAAGGCGTGACGCGGGTGAAGCCGGGTGACCGCGTGGCCGGCATCTTCATGCAAGGCTGGCTGGCGGGCGACTACCGCGACGAATACGGCAAGACGGCCATGGGTGGCGCCATTGAAGGCGTGCTGGCGGAGCAAGTCGTGCTCGACGCGCAAGGTCTGGTGAAGCTGCCCGGCTATCTTTCGTTTGAAGAAGCGGCCACACTGCCCTGCGCCGCCGTGACGGCCTGGGATTCAGTGGTGACGCAGGGCCAGATCAAGGCTGGGGACACGATCCTGGTGCTCGGCTCCGGCGGGGTCTCGATCTTTGCGTTGCAGTTTGCGCGCCTGCACGGGGCCCGCGTGATCGCGACCACCGGCAGTGACGCCAAGATTGAACGGCTGAAGGCGCTGGGCGCGGACCACGTCATCAACTACAACTCAACGCCCGACTGGCACAAGGAAGTACTGAAGCTGACCGGCGGCGTGGATCACGTCGTCGAAGTGGGCGGCGCGGGCACGCTGGTGAAATCGATGATGGCGACGCGCGGCGGCGGCCGGGTGAGCGTGATCGGCAACTTAAGCGGCCTGTCCACCGAAGTGAACGTCGGCATGATCCTGCACAAGTTCTTGACCGTCAAGGGCATTTTTGTCGGGTCGCGCGAAATGTTCGAATCGATGCTCCGGGGCATGGAGTTGGCGCATCTAAAGCCTGTGATCGATCGCGTCTTTGGATTTGAAGAAGTGCGGCAGGCGCTCGACCATATGGAGAAAGCCGCCCACTTCGGGAAAATCGTCGTTGCTCGTCCTTGAGACATTTGTCCTCATTTGCAGCCTGCTGGCATTGATGCTCTATTCGCTGGGGCGCGAGTATCTGCGCCGCCGGAAGGACCAGCATGAAGGCCGGCAGATTGATGAGCGCCTACGCTTGCTCACGACACTCGATCAAGCGCGGCGCGCCTTGGGGGATCCCGATGAGATCATCAATGGGCTTTCCGGCCGCCAGCTCTACTTGTGGCGTCAGGCCCGGCCCGATGGCCGGTTGGTGAACTACAGCCTCACCGCCGATGCTTCCGGCAAAGTTACGGAAGCATCCTGGAAGCGAACGCCCACGCAATAACGGTTTCGCGCCCCGGGGTCACGGGTGCAGGCGGTAGTTCCACCGTCACCCGCGTCTGCTCAATCTCAGCCGCGGTGGCGCCCAGATAGCAGAGCGGGCACGGATCAGAGGTTTCACCGCCAATCGTGATCAACGGGCCGTACAGGCGGCACGCCACAGGCCGGTGTTGATGCACCAGGCAACTACCCGTCTCTTCATCGAGCGCCGGGCAGGCTAGCCCCTGGTGCCGGGCAAAGAACCATTCGCGCCAGTCTTCGCGATCCGACAGCGTACCCGTGGAGGCGTCGCCAGGAAAGTCCGCCTGCAGGCGCGCCCAGGCCGCCTCTGCCCGCGCCACGATCCCGGGCGTCGCCACGGCCCGCAACCGCGCAGCATCTTCCTCGGTGATCGCAAACGGCCGGCGGCAACAGCTGTCACAACCCGGGCGGCAGACAATCCAGTCCCCCGCCCTCTGTTTTGCCTCTTGAAAGGCGGCCTCCGCAATTACAGGTAAATTAGGCCCCACGTTAAGTCCAGTACATAATGCAACGCTTCAGAGTTACCCCACGTTTCATCTTGCAGAGGTTGAAACTTGGATGACACGGTTGGCTGAAAGTAACCGCGAACAGACAACATCTTCCTGAGAAAGTCACTAAAGGAAACCATCACCATGAACCGCATTTACACCGTTATCGCCGCGACGCTGATCACCACGGGTCTCGCACTCGCTCAGGCTCCGGCAGCCAGTCCGGCAGCTCCTGCCCCGGCCGCCAAGACCACCAAGACCAAGAAAGCCCATAAGACTGAGCATAAGGCTCACAATGGCACCAAGACCACCACCAAGATGTAGTTGGCCTTTGCCACCCCCTGGAGACGGTGGCATCAAGCCGAAGAGGCTCCGGGCACCGCCTTCATCAGCGGTCCCGGAGCCTCTTTTGCTTTTGCCGAACCCATTCCCACTTGCGGTCTACGCCGTCGCCGATTTGGCCTTGCCCTCCGGCTCTTCCGCGCAGATCGCGTTGTAGACGAGCGCACCCAGCGCCCCACCCACTAGCGGTGCCACCCAGAAGACCCACAACTGTTCCAGTGCCCAGCCGCCCACCACCAGTGCCGGACCGGTGCTGCGCGCCGGGTTGACCGAGAGATTCGTCACCGGAATGCCGATCAAGTGGATCAACGTCAGGCAAAGCCCAATCGCCACCGGAGCCAAGCCACTGGGCGCTCGCTTATCGGTGGCCCCGTGGATGACAAACAGGAACATGGCCGTCAAGACCACCTCCGCGACAATGCAGGCCACCAACGAATAGCCACCCGGGGAATGCTCACCAAAGCCGTTGGACGCAAAGCCGCCCAACTGGAAGCTTGGCGCCCCGCTGGCGATCACCTGCAGCACAAACGCCCCCGCAGCGCCGCCAATCACCTGCGCGATGACGTAGGCCGGCAGTTCACTCCAGGAAAACCGACCACCCACGGCCAGCCCCACCGATACCGCAGGGTTCAGGTGACACCCCGAAACGTGCCCAATGGCATAGGCCATGGTGAGCACCGTCAGGCCAAAGGCCAGCGACACCCCCAGCAGCCCGATCCCCACATTCGGAAACGCGGCGGCCAGCACGGCGCTGCCACATCCACCAAACACCAACCAAAAGGTCCCGATCGCTTCCGCAATCGCCCGTTTCGATAAAGGCATTGTTCTTAGCTCCCCTTCTTCGGCTTGACTGAAACACTTGCCCGGCTCGGCCGAGCCTGGACATCATACGCGGCGGTTTCGCCAAGCGCAACGGGTTCATTGACGAGTGTCTGACAGCACAGCGGATCTCGACTGGGCCAGTACTTGGCCCAGTACCACACCGGACCACCCGGCTATCGGTGCAGCGAAGGCGAGGCCGCTTAATGAATTCACGGGCAACGATAACGAAATCGAATGCCCTCCCAAGAACAAGGAACCCAACCACATGAACCTCCGCCACACCCTCTCTCTCGCCGTGCTCGCCGCGGCTTCGATCACCTCCCTCCAGGCCGGGCTCGTCAGCTCTTCAGCTGGCTTTACGGGGACGCAGGTGGTCGACTTTAACCAGTTCGGTTACTACTCGTTCAGCGCTGGTCCGACGGCGGTCAGCAATCTGGTCGGCGTGCCGGTCGAGTTCACGGCCACCACTGAGGCGGCAGTCATGGGGAGCGGCGGTTACGGCCTGGGCGACAATGGCTACTGGAACCTCACTCACGCCGGCCTCAACTCCAGCTCGGGTTACATGCAGTTCACCTTCCTGGGCGGCGCGGTGCAGGCGGTGGGTGGCTTTATCAACTACGCGCCCTACTACTACGGAGAGGCCATCATCGAAGCGATCGGTGCAGGCGGCACGGTGCTGGAATCCTACAGCCTCTCGAACCTGGCCCCGATCAGCACGCCCTACGCCACCGACGGCGGCGCTTTCCGCGGCATCGCCCGCAACACGGCCGACATTGAAGCCTTTCGTCTGCACAACGCCTTCATCGTCCTCGACGACCTGACCTTCGGCGGCTACGCCGGCAGCAGCATCAGCAGCACGGCCACCCCGGAACCTGGCTCAATCGGTCTGGCCGCCGCTGGCCTAGCCGCCCTGGCCCTCACCATCCGCCGCAAGCGGTAACGGCAACACAAGTTCAACCAGCAGGCGGGGCGCTCCTTCGGGAGTAGCCCCGCCTGTCCGCATTGGTGGCTACCGCGGCAGGCTCTGGAGAAGCTCCGCCGCTTCTTGCCGAACCGCGGGTTGCCCCGCCTGGGCGGCCCGCTCCAGATACCGCCGGGCGTTCGCGAAATCACCCAGCGCACCATAAGCGGTCCCCAGGCCCACCAGCGCCCGGTCAAAGTCCGGCTTGGCTTCAAGCGCCCGCTGGTAGTACCCCACCGCCCCCCGGAAATCCCTCCGCATCATGGCGAGGTTCCCCAGTCCGTCCAGCGCCTCCACCCGCGCCGGATCGGCCTTCACGGCAGCTTCAAACTGCTGCTGCGCTTCCGGAAAGCGGCGCTGCATTGCAAGAACGACGCCAAAGTTAAACCGCGTGGCCGCCTGCGCCGGAGCCAGCTGAATGGCCTTCAGAAAGTGATGCTCGGCTTGTGCGAAGTCCTGCCGTCCGGCCAGCAGATTGGCCAGGTCGTTGTGACCCTCCGCAAAGTCCGGCTTCAAGCGAATGCTCTCGCGGAATTCGGCCTCGGCCTCCGCCGCCAGGCCCGATTCCAGTTGAACGTTGCCCAGCAAATCATGCGCCTCAACAAAGTCCGGATCCAGTTGCAGCGTCCGCTTCAGCTCGGCGATCGCCTCCGGACGGCGGCCTTGCTGGCGATACGCACGACCCAGTTGATAGTGAGCGCCCGCATCCGCCGGAGCCACGTCCCGCGCGCGCTCCAGCGTAGTGGCCGCCTGCGCTCCGTCGCCTGAATCGAGCAACGCTGCGCCCAGGCTGCGCAACGAAGGCACGAAGTCGGCCTTCCGGGCCAGCGCTTGGCGGTGGAGCTCGATTGCGCGCGCATGGTTGCCTGACTTGTCGTACGCCTGCGCCAGCTCAAAGTAAAACTCCGCGTTCGCTGGCTGGTGCTGCTTCAGCGCGGCTTCAAACTGAGCCAGGCCCGCCTTCAGGTTGCTCCCTTGCGCCACCTGCGCCGCGGCCAGATAGAGCTCTCGATCCGCCGCCGAGGCCAGCTGTAACGGATAGTGCAACACGACCGGCCCTTGATAGCTTTGGCCCTCGATATCGTGCCTCTCCGGTCGCGGGGCCAGCAGGTTGGGCGGAGGCCGTCGCATGATCTTGTGATCCGTCACCACCGCGTGCACCACATCTTCGGTCCGCCGCTTGGGCATGTGACAACTGGTGCAATCATTGCCCGCGGCCATTGCCTTGTTCTGCGGGTGCGAACTGGTGTGACAGCTTTTGCAGGCCGTGGCATACTGCGCCCCGGCCTCTTCCGCGCGCGGCGTGCGGTGCGGATCATGGCACGTGGTGCACTGTAGCTTGCCTTCGCTCTTCAGGAAGCACTGCGACTGGCGCAGCCGGTAGACGCCGTTGACGATCTCGAACTTGTCCTCATGGCCGGTGCCTTTGGCGTGGTCAAAATGCAGGATGTAGTTGGCCAGCGGCTCATCCGGGCGATAGCTGAACGTGCCGCGGTCAAAACGCTGGATGGCATTCGGCAACGGAAAAGTCGTCGTCTCCAGATGGCACTGTGCGCAGACCTCCATCTTCCGCTCCGCTGGCAAGCGTTTGGGGTTCAGCACCGTCGTGCGGATGCGCTCCGGGTCGGCCTTGGACGAAGCAGCTTCGACGTGCGCGCGCCCCGGGCCGTGACAGCGCTGGCAGTCGATGCCTTCGGGCAGCTTCTCCGGGTAGACCGGGTCCGCTCCTGGCACATCACTCCCGGCCGCGATCTGCGGATAGCCATTGTGGCAGAAGATGCAGCCATAGCCGATGCGGCGCCGGAAGTCCTGATGACGGTCAAAGTCGTAGCCCGGGCTCATGCTGAAACTGCCGCCCTTTTCCGCGTACCAGGCCACCGGCAATTCCACCAGCCGGTTTTCGGGCGTCCGGTGCAGATAGCTCCGCGATTGATGGCCGGAGCCCATCACGTAGTCGATCCGCTTCTCCACCACGTTGTCCTCGCGGCCTTGCAACCCCACCTGATGACGCCGCAGAAAGAACTCATCACCGCGGCGGATGAACTGGTAGTGGCGGTCTGAAGGACGGTGATCGAGGCGCGGGTTCTTCTCCATGTCCCCGGCCGCGACGTTGTCCGGCGTGGCCCGATAGAACGACCGCCCCATGCCGGTCTGCCGGTACGTCTTGGCGATCTCGGCGTGACAGCCGGCGCAGGTGCGCGCATCCACGTAGTCCGACACGGCCACGGCAGCGGTGGGTGGCGCAGCTTTCTGGCAACCCACCATTGCGAGCGACAGTGTCCCCAACAACGGTGCCCAGAAGAAGAAGCGTAAAGCCATGGTGAGAGAACCCGCAGATTACCATAGCCGCTGAAACAGAAACGGCCGCCAGCCCCCAGGGTGAGGGCCAGCGGCCATTTGAGGTTCGGCGCGGTTAGCGCACCCACATCCAGAGCCCGGGCCGGGCCGGCCGCTCGCTCTGCGCCAGGTCCACCATCACCCGCCCCGGTGTGAGGCTCATCGGCAGTTGGACCTTCACCTGGACCATCCCCGGGTAACCCGGCGCCGAGGTCGCGGAGACCACGCGCGCCTCCTGGCCATTCAACGTCACTTTCACCGGAACCCGGATCGAACTCGGCACGCGCGGCGTGTCTCCATCCGGAGCAGTCTCATTCAACGGGCCCAAGCCGGTGGCCCAAAGCGTCACCACGCTGCCCGGCGCGGCTGGAGCCTCCTCGCTGTTGGCCGTGCCGTCAGCATTGCTGCCCAGCACCGCGCCCCGGCCGTTGCCGGAAGCGCTGAACAAGCCCGGTGAGGAAGCCGCCACGTCCACCGGCGAGGGTCGCGAGTACCGGCCGCCCGCAAGAACTGTCAGCGCGTGCCGCCCGGCTACCAGCGACTGCGGCACAATCAGGTCGATCCGGTTCCGCGATACCGAAACCAGCGGCACCGGAGTGCCGTTGATCAGCACCTCGACGCCGTCCAAGCGGACGGGCAACGCGCCCGGGCCGGCTTTGGTGGCCACCGCCGGGCCCAGGTTCTCGCCAGACACCGTCACCAGTTGCCCCGCGACAATCGGCATCGCCAGTTGGCTGGCGCCATTGACGACACCCGCCTGGGCAATTCGCGGACTGGCCGGGTAGAAGCTGGAGAACTGATCCTCGGTGGGCCATTGGCGCACTTTCTGGACGGCCGCAATCAGCTCCAGTTGTGCGGCGGCAAAGAACTCGGTCTGCTCCTCGAAAGAGTTGAAGACGACGGCGATGTTGACGTTCAGGTTCTCCATCCGGATCAGGACCCCATACGTGCCCGGCACCAAACCGTCGTGGAACTGGACGACGCCTTCCGGAGTCGCGACAAACTGCCACCCCAGTCCGTAGTACTCACTCTGCGGCGCATAGGGCGGGCGCGCCGCCAGCTCGCTGCGAAGAAAGTAGCTGAACCGTGAGGTCCGGACATCCAGCAACGTGGCCAGGCGAACCAGGTCCGTGGCCGAGGCAGTCCATCCGCCCGCCGCTTGCGCGAACTCCAGGTAGAAACCACCGTCGGGAGTCGGCACGGCATCGCCAATTCCGGGGAACACCGGAAAGCTGTCGGGCTCACCAGCGGACGGGTAATACTCCACTTCGCCCAGCGCCCGCAGACTGCGCACGGAGCGTCCCAGGCGCGCCCGTTGAATGCCCAGCGGCAGCATCAGCTTGCGCTGGACGTAGGCTTCGTAAGGCTCACCCGTTACCCGCTCCAGAATGCGGCCCAGCAGGCCGTAGCCAAAGTTGGAGTACTCTTCCTTGGTGCCGGGCGTGAACTGCAACGGCTGCGTGGCCATGTAGCGGACCAGGCGGTCGAACTCCACCGGCTCCCGCAGCGGCAGGGACAACCCCAAGGCATCCAGCGACGCGGCGTCGGTCATCGGGTCGTAAGTGACATTGCGGTCCCAACCACCCGCGTGCCACAGCAGATGCCGCACCGTGATCTGGTTCCAGCGGCTATCAACGATCAGCTCCGGCGGCAGCGTCGCGCGGCCCAGCAGCGGCACAATCGGGGCATCCAGTTGCAGCTTCCCCTCCTGCACCAGCTGCAAAATGGCCATCGACGTAATCGGTTTGGAAATGCTGCCGATACGGAACAGGGAATCCGGCTGGACGGGAATCTTCAGGTCGCGGTCGGCCCAGCCGTAGCCTCGGGCCAGCACCAAACGGCCTTCATGCGTGATCGCGAGCGCCGCCCCGGGCACGGGAAAGCGCTGGAGTATGGAGTTCATCACCGCCTCCACCGGAGCAAGTTCCGGGATCGGGGTGCCGGTCTGCGCTTCCGCCACCGATTCGGCGAGCGCGAAAGCCAGGATGACCGTCTTGCATAGAGTAAGTTTCGACATGACCCCAGCTTGCGGCGGGAGGGCAGTTTGGCGAATCAGCCAGTTGGCGAAATCTCACCTCCTACTTCTGGCGGAGGCGGATTGACGACCGATCGGCTAGACTCCAGTCTCATGGGCACAGTTAGGAGCACAGCCAGGGGAACGGCGATGGGGCCGCTTGAGTTTCTCCGATCGCGTTCACCAGTGCTCTACATCCGGCTGGGCGGCGTCGTGCTGGTGCTGGCCATCATCATCTCCGGCACCATCGAACGCCAGCAGGAGCCCGCTTCGTCCCTCGGCTCCCAGGTGCTGATGGCCGCTCTCGCGCTGGCCTACGGCGTCGTCTTCTGGTTGAACACGGGGCCGTTTCCGCAGCGGTTGCCTTGGCAGCGCTGGTTGCTGGTGATGCAGTATGGCCTGTCGATGCCCTTCAGCTCCGCCACGGTCTCCTTGCTGACGACAGCGACCATCCCCCTCGCACTCCGCCAGCGTTTCTGGTGGCCCTGGATGCTGGCGCAAATGGCCTTGGTGGTGGGCCAGACGGTTTGGCAGATCCAGTCGGCGGTGGCCCGAGCCCCGGTTGTTGTTACGCAGTCGGACGTGGTGGGGGCCATTGCCGCCAACATCATTGAATCGATGGCCTGGCAGTTGTTCGCCTTCGCCGCCGCCGTGCTGATTGTCCGCCTGAACCGTGAGCGAGAGAAGCTTGCCCGCCTGAACGCCGAACTCCGTGGTGCCCAACTGCTGTTGAGCGATGCCAGCCGCTTGTCCGAACGGCTCCGGATCTCACGTGAACTGCATGACTCGCTGGGCCATCACTTGACCGCCCTCAACCTGCAGCTGGAAGTCGCGCAGCACTTGCCGGATGATCAGTTGCGGCCGCAACTGGCGCAGGCGCAATTTTTGTCGCGGCTGGTGCTGGCCGACATCCGGCAAGCTGTTTCCGAATGGCGCGCTGAATCATCCACCGCTTTGCCGGAAGCGCTGCGGTCGCTGACCACGGGGACCACGGCCGTGGACCTGAAGATCGAGATTGAAGAGGGCCTGCCCTCCGCCGGTCCGGCGCTGGCGCATGCCCTCTACCGCTGCGCCCAGGAAAGCATCACCAACACGCTGAAGCACGGCGCCGCGCGGCACATCACCATCTCGCTGCGCCGACAGGAGGGGCAGCTGGTGCTGGAAGTGTCGGACGATGGCCAGGGCAGCGCGGCCCTGGTGCCGGGCAATGGATTAAGCGGAATGGAGGCCAGAATGGAAGAGTTCGGCGGAACCGTACAGTTTGAGACCGCAGCCGGGAAGGGCTTTCGCATCATCGTCACGGTGCCGCTGCCGGTGGTGGCCGCATGACCCGTCTGGTGCTGGTGGAAGATGAAGCGCTGGTGCGCCTGGGCCTCAGCCAGTTGCTCGGCTTCAAGCCTGGTTATCAGGTGGTGGCAACCGCATCGAGCGCCGATGAAGGGTTGCAAGTGATCGCCCAGCATCAGCCGGACCTGGTGCTATCAGACGTCCGCCTGCCCGGCAAGACCGGCATTGAAATGCTGAAGGCTCTGCGAGCCGCGGGCAACGCCGTGCCCGTCATCCTGATCACTACCTTTGATGATGAAGAGGCGTTCCTGCTGGCCATGCGCAGCGGCGCCAGCGCTTTCCTGCGCAAGGACACCTCGCTGGAAGACCTGACCACCGCCATCGACGCGGCCCTCAAGGGCGAGCGGGTCTTCCGCCCGGCGATCACCCGGGTGGCCCTGGAGCGCCTGTCCGGCATGAAGACCGACTTCCCTTCCTCCGACCTGCCGGACCCATTGACCAAGCGCGAAATTGAAGTGCTGCGCCTGATGGCCGCCGGCTTAAGCAACAAGGAGATCGCCGATGCCCTGGGCGCAGGCGAAGCCACCATCAAGACCCACGCCTCCAGTGTCATGTCGAAGCTGGGCGTCCGGGACCGACCGAGGGCGGTGCTGAAGGGTCTCGAACTGGGCTATGTGTAGCCTTAATGATACGAGCGAATGGCGGTGCGCCGGCGGGCTCGCGACCGTCTGGGCAGAGCGGCGATCGCCGAAATCGGCGTGTACAATAAAGCATGACTGGCGGCAAGCTGGACCAATTAATCTCGGATGCTCGACGCCGGTCGATCGTCAACCTGATCCTCGACCAGTCCACCTGGGCCCTCACTATCGCTTTGGGCGGCGCGGCGTTGCTACTGGTGGCCGGGACGCAGATCCTCAACTGGTATTGGCCTGTGGTGCTTTTTGCCGGGGCTTTCGGTTATGGCCTGTGGCGCATTGGGCAAGCCTTGCCGGATGCCTATCAAGTAGCCCAAAAGATTGACCAGCAGCTGGATCTGCACGACGCGCTGTCCACCGCCTGGCATTATCAGAATTCATCGAACGAAGTCGCGGTGGCGCAGCGCCATCAGGCCGAACAACAGGCGGAGCAAGTAGAAGCGAGCGCTGCCGTGCCGCTGCTGCTGCCAAAGGCCGCCAAGTGGAGCGGATTGGCGTTGGCGGTCGTGGCCGCTCTGTTTGTCACCCGCTACGGCGTCCAGAAATCGCTCGACCTCAAGCGTCCGCTGGTGGCCTTTACGCTCGACCAGTTCGGCAGCGCACCCAAGGAGCAAGCCAGCGCGGCGAAGAAGCCCGGCTCGCCGATGGATGAGTATCTGAAATCGATCTCCGTGCAGCCCGCCGAAGAAGGCCAGAAAGATGGCCTGGACGCGGCGCCGGAGTCAGCGCTGGGCACGGTGGAAGTTCCCGACGTCAACAACGAGAACAGCCAGCAGGCCAACGGCAAGACCAACGAGAAGGGTCCGGGCATGGGCGACGGCCAGGATAAGGGCGAAGGCACCGAAGAGTCCGAGGGCGCTAGCAAAGGCAACGAAAAGGGCGAGGACAACGGCAAGCAGGGCGCAAACAATCAAGGCAAGCAGGACGGGCAGCAGCAGGCCAAAAACAACGCCGCGCAACAGCCCGGCGAGAACTCCTCCATGATGGACAAAATGAAGGACGCGCTCGCCAACCTGATGTCCAAGATGAACATGCAGCAAAAGGGCGGCGAGCAGCAGAATCAGCCCGGCAACCAACAGCAAAAGTCCGGCTCGCAATCCGCCAACTCCCGCCAGCAGCAGAAGGGCCAGCAGCCCTCCAAGGGCCAAAAAGCCGACCAGCAACAACAAGCTTCGAACAACCAGCAGCAGGGCGATCAGGACCAGGAATCAGAGGCCTCTCAAGCTTCGCAAGGCAAGCCCGGCGACAAGAACTCGCAGTCGGCCTCGAACCAAGAGAACAAGTCCGGCATGGGCAAGCAGGACGGCGACAAGGACGTCAAGCTGGCCGAGCAGATGGCCGCCATGGGCAAGATCAGCGAGATCATCGGCAAGCGCAACCAGAACCTGCAGGGCGACATCATGGTGGAGGTCAACTCCTCCAAGCAGCAGCTCAAAACGCAGTACACCCAGCGCGCCGCCAAGCACAGCGACGCCGGTGGCGAGATCCACCGCGACGAAGTGCCGCTGATGTATCACAACTACGTGCAGCAGTACTTTGACGAAGTACGCAAAGCGCCCGCTGCTGCCCCCGGCCCCACGGCCAAAGGCCCGGCGCGGCCGAATGTGCCGTCTGAGATTCCTTAAGAGGCTACCGCGACTTCTCGGCGATGAGGCGCACCAGACGGATGGGGCGATGGCTCCAATCTGGAGCAGCGATCGGTTCCTCGTACCGGATGATCTTGAACCCTTCGAAGATTTTCAGCAGCTCTCCTGACTCATACTCAAACGGCGCCCCGGAAGCGGATTTGTGACCGGCTTCGACCACCACCAAGCCTCCGGGCTTCAGCGCTGCTCTGATGCGGAGTAAGCTTCTTTTTTCCATCGCGTAGATCATCGCGATCAGGTCCCAGCGTTGCTCGCTAAAATCAAAATCTTCATCGGAAGAATGAATAGCCGTGAGTGGTAAGGACCGTTCCTGGGCCACGCGTTCGGCCACCCGGAGCCCCGCCTTCGCTACGTCGAACCCAGTGACACGCCAGCCTTGGCCCGCCAGATAGATGGAATTGCGGCCCTGCCCCATGGCGATGTCGAGAGCCGCCCCAGGAGGACGCCCGCTGACCGCATCCACCAGCAGCTGATTCGGTTTGGTGTTGAAGGTGGCAGGCTCGGTGTAGACCCGGTCATACAACTCGGCTTCGCCGTATGCATCAATGGCTCTCAGTGCCCGATCCACCGCGGCGGCATCAAGTCCGTCCGCGCTCAGCTTCTCGCGGTACAAGCGGACCGACCGGTCCCAATCGCCGCCAGAGCCACTGGTCTTGCGCCATTCATTGAAGGCGTTGTACGAGGATTGGCCGCTAACCAGCGGCGGGCCGGTTTTCGGCGCGGAGCATGCGGCCAGGATCAGAAGACTGAGACCGACGATGTTGAATCTCATGACCCTCAAGCCTAGGCCAGGATCTCTTTGACCACTTCGCCGTGAACGTCGGTGAGCCGCATATCGCGGCCGCTCCAGCGGAAGGTGAGCCGCTTATGGTCCACGCCCAGCAGATGCAGCATGGTGGCGTGCAGGTCATGCACATGCACCTTGCCTTCGGCCACGTAGTAGCCGTACTCATCAGTTGAGCCGTGGATGGTGCCGCCCTTCACCCCGCCACCGGCCAGCCACATCGTGTAGCCGAAGGGGTTGTGATCGCGCCCCATCTTTTCCGGGTCCGTGCCTTGTGATTGTGGGGTGCGGCCGAATTCCCCGCCCCACAGCACCAGCGTTTCATTCAGCAGCCCGCGGGACTTCAAGTCCTTCAAGAGACCAGCGATCGGCTTGTCCACCGTCCGGGCGTTGTCGGTGTGACCTTTGACCAGCCGACCATGCTGATCCCAACGGTCCGCCCCCGCCACCTTGGGGGTGATGCACTGCACGAAGCGCACCCCGCGCTCCACCAACCGCCGTGCGAGCAGGCACTCGCGGCCGAACACTTCGGTGGCCGGATCATCCAGGCCATAGAGCGCCCGCGTGGCCGGAGTTTCGCTGGCGATATTTGCCAGCTCCGGCACCGCCGATTGCATTTTGAAGGCCAGCTCAAAGTTGGCCATCGCGGCGTCGATCTCACTCGATGAGCCCAGTTTCGCCGCCACGCCCTGGTTCAGCGTCGCCAGCAGATCCAGCTTTTTGCGCTGCAAGTCCGCGGAGGCTTCGCGCCGTTCGATATTGGCGATCGGCGTCGCACCGCGCCGGAACAGGGTCCCCTGGAAGGCCGCTGGCAGGAAGCCGCTGCCGAAGTTGTCCATGCCACCGGCGGGGATCAGGCCGCCATCGAGCACGACAAAGCCGGGCAGTTCTTTTGAGGCGCTGCCCAGTCCATAGGTAGTCCAGGCGCCCATCGAGGGGCGGCCCTGCAAACCAAAGCCGGTATGGAGCAGGTAGTTGGCGGCGGTGTGTTCGGAGTGGTCCGACACCATGCTGCGCACGATGGCGAGGTCATCCACGCACTGCGCCACGTGCGGGAACAGTTCGCTGACCGGGATGCCCGATTGGCCGTACTGCTTAAACTCCCAGGGTGACCCGAAGATGTTGCCGTTGTCGTTGAACTGGGTGTCGGGCACCTTCATCGGCAGCGGCTTGCCATGCTCGGCGCGGAGGCGCGGCTTGGGGTCGAAGGTGTCCATCTGCGACGGCCCACCGTCCATGTAGAGAAAGATCACCGACTTGGCTTTGGCCGGATGGTGCAGGCCTTTGCTGGACTCGGTGGCGGCTAAGCCCGCCAGGGCAAAGCCCGGGAAGCCAGCGGCGCTTAAGAGTAGTTCGCGGCGGGTCATCGGGTGAACAGAAACTCCGTGGTGTTCAGCAGGACATGGGCGTAGCTGGCCAGGTCGGCCGACTTCACGAACGCCTCAGCGGCGGCAATCTCCGAAGGCTCCGGCAGGCGGTTGAAGGCCTGCTGGTACATGCGCGTGATGCTCTGGCCCGGTTGGGCAGCCCAGCGGCGGGCCATCTCATGGGTGAACTCATTGTTCATCAGGAAGAGCGCTTGTGAGGAGACGATGGAGACGTTGCGCTTGCCCGCGGTGGAGATCGGCTGCGGGTGATCGAACACCGTCAACGAGTCGGGCAGATAGTTGCGCCGCACGTTGATGTAGACCGCACGGCGGCCACCGGAATCAAGCGGTCCGGACTTGGGCTTGCCGCGCGGGTCACCATCCATGAAAGGGCTGACATAGACCGGCACGCTGGGCCCGCCCACGGTCCGATTGAGCGATCCGGCGACGGCCAGCATTGCATCACGCACGGTTTCGGCATCCAGACGCCCCGGCGTTACGCGCGTCTGATAGGCCTGTGAGTTCAGGATCAGCCGGTGGATCGGCTTCTGCCGCCAGCCGTTGCGGATCAGTTCGCTGGAGAGCCAGTCGAGCAACTCCGGGTTCGTGGGCGGCTGGCCGGTCAAGCCGAAGTTGTCGGGCGTCGCGACAAGTCCTTGGCCGAAGTAGTGATGCCAAATGCGGTTGACGGCGACGCGGGCGAGCAACGGCTCAGCGTCTCTAAGTAGCCGTTCCGCGAGTTCCATCCGGCCACTGCCCGCAGTGATCGGCTGCTGCGTGGCACCGGAAAAGAGCGTCAGGAAGCGGCGCTGCTGGATTGCGCCCCGGGTCTTGTGGTCGCCTCGCAGGTAGATGCCGACATCGAGCGGCTCGCCTTCCGTGGTCGCCAAAGCAAACGGTGCCGCCGGGACATCGCCCCGTTCGCCCGGGATGCGAGCGAGTGAGAGAGAGGCCGGTGGCTGCTTCTGATCCGAAAAGACCAGTTGCTCCAGCTCCAGATAGGCGTCGGTTTCAAGGTCCGCCAGCTCGAAGTAGGCCGTGCGCTTCTCCACCATCTTCAGGTCGATGGTGGCCCACTTCATCTCAAACGGCTGGCCGCGCTGGCGGCCGGGTGGGAAGCGGTATTCATCCACCACGAGGCGCATTTCACTGGCTCCGGATAAGCGGACGTGCAGGTAGCGCTTGGGAATGGTGAAGGTGTTTGAGATGGCTGATCCGGTGGCTGCGAACGCCGCTTTGCCGGACGTGACGCGACCATCGACGCACTCAAAGCCGGCACCCGAGAACTGCCAGTCGAAGCCCGCGCACCGGGCGCGTTCGGGCGCACTGCGGACTGGTCCAGCGACGGCGGCTTGCCGGGGCCGGGAGCTATGCATGATGCCCGCCAGTGCATAGTAGTCGGCGGTCGGGAGAGGGTCGAACTTGTGGTCGTGACAACGGGCGCAGGCGGTGGTGAGGCCCAGGAAGGCTTTGCCCAACACGTCGATCTGGTTGTCCACGCGGTCGGCCATCGATTGTACGGAATCGACCGGAGTGTTGATCACCTCGCCCAGCCAATAGAAGCCCGTGGCGATGGTCGATTGGTCCAGCCCGTCGACGATGCGTTTCTCCTTCAGCAGGTCTCCCGCCAGGTGTTCGAGCACAAAGCGATTGAACGGGACGTCGTCGTTCAAGGCGCGGATGACATAGTCGCGATAGCGGAAGGCGTTGGGCTTGTCGACATCAAATTCAGGGCCGTCGGTCTCGGCAAAGCGCACGCAATCGAGCCAATGCCGGCCCCAGCGTTCGCCAAAGTGGGGAGATGCCAGCAGCGCGTCCACTGTTTCGGCCCAAGGGCGCTGGGCCGTAGCTGCGGCTTCTTCAAGCGTGGGCGGCAGGCCGACGGTATCCAGATAGGCGCGCCGCGCGAGGAGGCGGGCATCCACCTGGATCGACGCCCCGGGCTTCATCAACCCGTCAACGGTCGCGCCCGTCGGAACCGTTCGTAGCGGCCGGAAGGACCAGTGTTTGCGGGCGCGCTCAAAGTCGATGCCCTTGGCCGCTTTGGTGGCCGGAGCATCGGCGGCGAGCATCGGCAGAGCGCTGATCAGAAGCCAGAAGAGCATCATGGAAGTCTACAAACGGACGGCGTTCTTCTTCACGTACTCCTCGACGATATCAGGCTCCGGGCCGATGTAGAGGTACGGTTCAGCGTATTCGAGGTTGTACTTCTGGCCCAGTTCGCGGTTGCGACGCAGCACGAATTCGCGGATGTAGTTGCGGTTGGCGGCAGTGTCGTCATTGCCCAACAGTGGCAGCTTCAGCCCTTGACTGGCCAGGCGCGCGCGCAACTCAGAGCCCTTTTCGCCCGCCGGGCCTTGCGCTTTGTTTTCGACTAGACCATCGATCTTGCGCTCCACCCACGGGCCGATATCGACCACCCGATTGACCTTCCAATCGAAGCGGCCGTAGTAGTACTTCTCGCGCACGCCATGGGGCTTGAGCCCGGCGGCGAAGTGTTCCGGATAATCCTTGTCGCCGCCCGAAATCCAGCAGGCAGCTTCCACACACTGCGCGGTGATGTAGTGGTCAGGGTTCTCTTCGTAGTGGCCCCAGGGCGAATAACTGATGACGCAATCCACCTTCAGTAACCGGAACAGGAAGATGAAACGGCTCTTCAGTTCTGCGGGGGACGTGTTGTCCATGTTGTGGTTGGGGTAGTTCAGATCGAAGTTGCCCGCAAAGCCGAACAGCTTCACCAACCGGTTGTTGTCCTTCTCGTTTTCGAGCACGGTGTTGCCGATGGAGCCCGGGCCCGCCATGTCGTCATTGGTGACGCGGATCAGGTAGGCCTGATAGCCCTCATCGATCAGCTTCGCCACCAGGCCGCCGTTGAAGATGGTGAAGTCATCGGAATGAGGCTGGATGACGGCCAGCACTTTGCCCGCGTGCGGCTTACCGGCCTGCTTCTTCTCCACCACCACTTCGCTGTAGACCGAATAGTCGTACCCGGCCAGCATGGCGCTGGAACCCAAAAACTCGCGTCGGTTCATCCGTTGCTCCTTAAGCGTTGCGAAGTGAATAGCTTGGAAAGACGGTACACCGGATAGCTGGCCACGAGCAACCCGGCCGATTGGAGCGCGGTCTTCGGGTCGTTCCAAACGTCCGCCGCCACAAACAGCACGCACAGAGCCAGCGCGATCGCGGTGCCCCAAGGGTGCGACCAAGCCGAATACGGCCCCCGCCCTTCGCGCCGGCGCATCAGGAAGACGCTGATGTAGCCGGTGGAATAAGTGATCGCAAAGAAGAAGCCAGCCAGCGAGAGCAGCCGGTCAAACGTGCCGGAAAGAGTGAGAGCCAGAATGCCGGCCGAACTGGCCAGCAACGCCGCTGTTGGCGTCCCGCGGGCGTTGACATGCGACACCCCGCCAATGACCCCGTCGCGGCCCATGGCGTAGACGATGCGCGTGCAGAGCAGGATCACGGCGTTCATCAACGACGGCATGGCAGCAATCGAGATCCAGGTGATGGCAGAATCCCCGGCGGGTCCAAACAGTTTGCGGGCGGCGTCCATGGCGGGGAAGGCTGACGCACTCAAGCCGGCCAGGCCAAGCGAGTGCAGCAGCGCCGCATTCACCGCCAGATAGACCACGGCCACCACCACCACGCCCATGATCATCGATCGCGGCAGGCTCTCCTTCAGGTTGTGCACTTCTTCGGTGAAATAGATGGCGCCGTACCAGCCGTCATAGGCCACAATCACTGACCGCAGGGCGATCACCAGGGCCGCCAGCAGTGAACTGGTGCGCAGTGGGGGAGGCGCCGCCGCGGCGGCTGGCTGCATCAGGGCCGCACCCACCAGCGCCAGAAAAGCCAGTGCCAGCGAGAAGCTGATCACCTGCTGGATCCGGCTGGCCGTGCGAATGCCCAGCCATTGCAGCAGTGTCAACATCAGCACGAGGCCGACGGCCGTCCCTGGAAGCTGCAGCAGATCCTGCGCGGTGACCGCCGCAAAGGCGACCGCCGCCGCTTGGCCCAGGCAATCGCACCAACCCACACCAAAGGCCACGGCATCGCCCCAGGGCCGTTCCTTCAACACTTCCCGAGCATAGACGTAGAAGCCCCCGGCGCTGGGCAAGCGGACGGCCAGTTCCGCCAGAGACACCGCGCTGAGCAGCGCAAAGACGGCACCCAAGGCCCACACCAGCATCGCACCCCAGGCAGAGCCGGTCTGCGCCGCCACCAAGCCGGGAGTTCTCAGAATTCCCACGCCCAGCGTGGCACCCAACGTCACCGCAATGCCGAAGGCGACACCGAGAACGCGGAGCAGTTGCACGGTCTACGCTTCAGGGGCCGCGGCGGCAGCGACAGGTTCACGGTGGCGGCGGTGCTTGATCAGGATCACTTCGTTGCCGCGCTCCGAGTAGATCAGCTCGTCGGCCATGTTTTTGGCCAGTAGAATGCCAAACCCGCCCGGACGGATGCCTTTCTCTTCCCGGACGGTGGCGTGCTGCAGTGACCCATCAGGATTCGAGATGGCCGCATGCTTCAATCCGGTCATGGAGAAGCCCGGGCCTGGGTCACGGATATAGAACACCAGCGCACCCTTAGTGACAACGTAGTTGATCCACAAGGACTTGCGAGGGTCGCCCCCACCGCCGTGTTCGATGCCGTTCATCAACAACTCCCGGAAGGCCGTGGTCAGCTCTTCGTGCTCATCTTCCGGCAGATCCCCTTGCAGTTCCCGGAACATCTGCACCGCCCGCTCCGCGGCCTCCATCTTGCACCGCAGCCGCAGTTGCAGCCACTGGGCGGAGCCGCTGATCAGTTCGATGTCGTCTTCCCAATCGCGGGCCGACAGGGCCAGTTCGATCGCCTCGAGAACCCGCTGCGGCGTGAGCGGACGGATCAGCAATCCGATGGCATGTTGCCGCAGCATGCCCGCAATGGCGTCCGCATCACCGCGCGCGCAGATGGCCAGCACCTTCTGGTGGGGCCGGTGGTGCCGCAATTCACGGATCAAATCCGCATCGCACATTTCGGGCTGATGCAGATCAGCCAGGATTAAGGGGAAATCGCCTTCAGCGGCCTGGGCGGCCTGGGCGGCAGAGGCGTGCTCCACGGCCAAGGATTCGCGCCCGGCGTGGTCGGGGAGATCCCGCAGCAGGTCATCACCCGCGTTGACGGCTAGGATGCGTACGCTCATCGAAGAACCCCATGATATCCTTTCGCCAGAGCCTCCAAGCTAATGGATAGCCAGAACTCCCACGTTTTCACGACGCTGCTGGACGAATTGCGCGGTGGGCGCCGTGAGGCCGCCGATCAGTTGATGGCGCTGGTCTACAAAGAACTGCGCAAACTGGCCGAGTATTACATGAAGTATGAACGCCAGGGCCACACTCTGCAGGCCACCGCACTGGTCAACGAAGTGTATGTCGATTTGTTCGGGGCCAACAAAGACACGATGATCTTTGAGGACCGCGAGCACTTCTTCGCCACCGCGGCCCGGCAGATGCGGCGCGTCCTGGTGGATCATGCGCGGCGGAAGAATGCGCAAATTCGCGGCGGCAACGCTCCGCGGGTGCCGCTGGAAGAAGCCGGAGACGTGGGCCTGCTGCGGGACCGGGAGATCGAAAGCCTGGATGACGCCCTCTCCGCGCTGGCCACCGAGAACCCCCGGGCCAGCCGCGTCGTGGAATTGTGCTTCTTTGGCGGCCTCACCCAAAAAGAAGCCGGCGAACTGCTGGGCATTTCACTGGCGACCGTGCAGCGCGATTGGGAAGCGGCGCGGGACTATCTTTACGGCCAGTTGGCCGCCTCCGTCGAATAGTCCGGGGCCAACCCACAAAAATTTCCGCGCTCCATGCGGTACTTCAACCGGGAGCTGCGCTTAGTGGATTGAAGGCGGCGGTAGAAGCTTTACGGAGGGGTTCTAGCGCTGGTTGTCCTTTAACGGGTTGACCCACATTCGGATTCGGCGGACATCGTAGGCAGTCGGGCGGGACTGCTCGCGACCTCAAGATTCCAGTGTGGGCCAACTTGTCCTGAACAGTTTGCTCCTGTGATCAGTGTCTGGAAGACGAGTTTTCGGGGCAGCACTCCAAAGCCGATCACTCCAGTACCTGCCACGGTGGCCCGTAAGTATCTCCCCCATTTTGCCGACAGTCGGGCGGGACTGTTGGCGTCCCGGGGATCGATTTCTTGCGGGCCTTTTTTTATTTTCCGGGCTACTGGAACCGCATTGCGGCAAACGACACGACGCTCTGCGGATCAATGTTCCACTGCTGATACCGCAGCAGTTCCCCACTCAGGTCCGGCCTTGCGCGCAGAAATGTGTAGAGCGGAGCGGAGCCGCACCACTTTAAGTCGTCACGGTTCTCCTGCACCCGCTCCCAGAAGCCGGCCGCGTCTTTTTGCGAGACCCGCTCGATCCGGTCCCGATCCCGCGCTTCGACGCGCAGCATTTCGCCGGCCTGGGCTTCGGCTTGAATCGGATCCCCATAGCGGCGGCCCATGTGGGCCATGTCGATGCCCAAGGTCCAGAAAAGGCTATTGCCTTCCCGCGCGGCCATGTTGCCCAAAGTATCCAAAAAGCGCTTCACTTCCTCGTTGTCTTCTGGCATTCCACCCTGGTAGATGCTGCGCGCGTAGGAACCAACCAGAATCGGCAGTACCTTCACTTGCGGGCCGAACAAATGCTGCAGGAAGACCACTTGGAACTCGATGGAGTGCTCGATCGAATGGCAGTAATCTTCCATGGCCACTGCCGGACCGCCGCGTTGCTCCAATTCATTGATCAGGTCGAGCGCGGGCAGAGTTTCGCCATAGGGTGTCACGAACGGCTTGCGGGTGAGGCCGAACTGATCCATGGGGCCGTGGTGCGAGGTACCCAGAATGACGAATGTCTTCTCCGCCGCCGAGGCCGGAATGGCGGCATAGGCATCGGCGTAGGATTCCCAGCCGCCAAACGGGCTGACATGCGGTGCGGCGATCGCTTGGGTAGACTCATCCGCCGCGGGCCGCGAGCCATGGAAATAGCCGTCAAAGGCGGTTCGCAGTTCCGTAGGATCTTCCGGGTAGCCGCCGGGGCCGATGTGCGTAGGCCAGCGCTTGGTCTCCTCCGCGAACTCGCGATAGCGACCCTCGCGGATCTGGGCGAAGGCTTCGTTCTCCAAAAAGCCTGACTGGTCCAGCGCCGAGATCAAGTTGTCCTTCACTTCGCCTACCCGCAAATCGCCCAGCGCCTCAAACAGGGCATGTTGCAGGTCGAGTTCGGAGGTTTCGCCGTCAAACATGGCGAGACACGGAATCAGTGGTGGCGGAATCAACAGCACGGCATCGGAGTACCGCATCGGGTCCCGCACAAGCAGGCCGGGTTGATTCTCATCTGGCGAGGGCATGAACTCCAGATCAAGACGCAGTCGGGCCAGTGGCATGACTCTACTGTACACAGAAACTCGCGCTGCGCCCGGATTCGCCTTACACTCGAATAATGAAGCGGATAGCAGTGATTACGGGTGCCAGCGGCGCGCTGGGAAAAGTGGTCACGGCGCAGTTTGAGCAAGCCGGCTATCAGGTGGTGCCCGTGCGGGGCGTGGACTTGAGCAATCCAGCGGAGGCGCAGCGGGTGCTGGACGAGGCTGGCGCGTTCCACGTACTGGTGCACCTGGTGGGCGGCTTTGAGATGGGCTCCAGTGACGAAGCTTGGCACAAGCTGATCTCGATGAACATGCTGGCCGCGGTGCCGATTCTGCGGGAAGCGGCTGTGCGACTGGCCGCGCGTAGTGGCGGACACATCGTGGCCATCGGAGCGGCGGGCGCGGAAGCTCGGGTGCCCGGGATGGCGGCCTATGTCGCGACCAAAGCCGCGCTGCACGCCTTCATTGAGGTGCTGGCGAAAGAATCGGCGAGTGACCGGGTGTTCGTGAACGCCGTGCTGCCGGGAACGATCGACACCGATGAGAAGCGTGCCTTGGTGAGCCAAGCGTTGCTCGAGTTGGTGCAAGCGGATTCGACGGTGAGTGGATCGTTGCGCGAGGTCTGAGAGGTTTTCGATGAGCAAGATTTCAATCGCTGACGCCCTCGCCCAACTTCCGGGCTGGACGGACAACGCGGGCAAACTGCACCGCGAGTATAAGTTCGCCGACTTCGTCCACGCCTTTGGCTTTATGGCTACCTCAGCCATCGCCATTGAGGCCATGAATCACCACCCGGAATGGTTCAACGTCTGGAACCGCGTCGTGGTGGATCTCTGGACCCACGACGCAGGCGGCGTGACGGCGAAGGATGTGGCGTTAGCGAAGAAGTTGGACGAGTTGGCAGCCAAACTGGGAGCGGCATGAGATTTTTGATCTGGTTGGGCGCGGCGCTGGCCGCTGGCGCGCAGGAGATTCCCGGAATCTCGCGCGCGATCGAAGAAGCGATCGCCAAGAAGCAGATTCCCGGAGCCGTGGCGATTGTCGGCCGTTCAGTGCCGGGCCGGCCGGATCAGTTGCTGCACCGGCAGGCCTACGGCTTGCGGAGCTACGAAGTGGCGGGCGAGACGATGACGCTCGACACAATTTTTGATGCGGCATCGTTGACCAAAGTGGTGGCCACGACAACCTCGGTGATGCTATTGGGGATCGATCCGGACCGGACGGTGGCTTCGTATCTGCCGGAGTACCCATATACGGGGATCACCGTGCGCCACTTGTTGACGCACTACTCCGGACTGCGGCCCGACGTTGACCTGGAACCAGAATGGTCCGGCGAGCGCGAGGGCATTCGGCGAGCGCTAGTGGACAAGCCCACCACCGCACCGGGCGAGAAGTTTGTCTATAGCGACATCAATTTTCTGCTGCTGGGCGAGATCGTGCGCCGCGTTTCGGGTCAGCCGTTGAACGAGTACGCCCAACGCATGGTGTTTCAGCCGCTGGCGATGAAAGATACGCAGTTTGTGCCACCGGCAGCTCTAAAGGCCAGGATCGCCCCGACAGAACGGCTGAAGGGCGAGACCACCTCCATCCGCGGCGTCGTGCATGACCCGACGGCCCGCTTCATGGGTGGCGTAGCCGGGCATGCGGGCATGTTCACGACGGCCGACGATCTGGCTCTGTTCGCCCGCTGGATGCTGTCCCGCAAGACGAATTTCACGCAACCGCAATCGCCCGCCAGCAAGCCCGTACGCGGCTTTGGCTGGGACATCGACACCGCCTTCTCCGCCCCCCGCGGCGAGCTGTTCCCCATCGGTGGTTTCGGCCACACCGGCTTCACCGGTACGTCCTTGTGGATGGACCCCGTGTCCCGCACCTACGTAATCCTGCTCACCAACGCCGTGCACCCGCAACGGACCCCGCCCATCGCAGCCTTGCGGCGCGCGGTGGCCACCGAAGCAGCCAAGTCCGTCACGGGCGGCAACACACTGACGGGCCTGGATGTCTTGATCGACGAGAAGTTCTCGCGCCTGGCGGGCAAGCGAGTGGGCTTGATCACCAACCACACGGGCCTGGCTCGCGACGGGCAGCGCAACATCGATGCGATGATCGCGGCGGGCGTCAAACTCACGGCGCTCTTTTCGCCGGAGCACGGCATCGCGGGCAAGGAAGATCACGAGAACGTCGGCAACAGCAAGGACGAAAAGTCCGGCCTCACCGTCTGGAGCCTCTATTCCGGTAAGCAGCGCCGTCCCAGCGACGAGAGCCTGAAGAACGTCGACGTGCTGGTGTTCGACATCCAGGACATCGGCGCGCGCTTCTACACCTTTCTTTCGACCATGGTGAACGCCATGGAAGAAGCCTCGCGGCGCAAGCTGCCCTTTGTGGTGCTGGACCGCCCGAACCCGATCACCGGCACACGCGTCGAAGGCCCAATGCTCGACGCGGACCGGCAATCATTCATCGCCATCCGTCCCATGCCCATCCGTCATGGCATGACGTTGGGCGAACTGGCGCGCATGATCAACGAAGAAGTGAAGGCCGACCTGACTGTGGTGCCGATGAAGAACTGGCAGCGCGACTACTGGCTGGACCAGACGGGGCTCACGTGGGTGAACCCCTCGCCCAACATGAAGAGCTTGAATGGCGCGCTGCTCTACCCCGGCGTGGCGATGATCGAGTTCTCGAAAGGCTACTCCGTCGGCCGCGGCACTGACGCACCATTTGAGCAAGTGTCCGCCGACTGGATCAACGGCCCGGAACTGGCTGGCTACTTGAACCAACGCTTCATTCCCGGCCTCCGCGCCTACCCCATCAAGTCCGGCGTGCGGTTCGTGATCACGGAACGGGAAGCCGTGAACGCGACGTTATTCGGCGTAGAACTGGCGACGGCGCTACAGAAACTCTACCCCGGCAAGATCGACATCGAAGCCTGCGCGCGCCTGATCGGCAACCGCGCCACCATGGACGCCATCAAGAAGGGCGACGACCCGCGGCGGGTGGTTGCTGGTTGGGACATGGCTGAGTTTCTGGCCAAGCGGCAGCGGGCGCTGCTCTACTAGTTCGTCTTTGCCGGAGTAGTCAGCGCACACCCAAACGCCTTCGTTCTCGGCAGGCTGGCGCGCTTGCCGGCAGCCAGTTCATCGAGAGCGATCCGCAGATCACGCCGCGTGGGGGCGAGCCGGGTTTTGCCGTAGTCGACATACTGGTCATCAATGCGGCCGCGGTAGAAGAGGCGGCCTTGAGCGTCAACGACAGCCACTTCGGGCGTCATGGTGATGCCGTACTTGCGCGCGAGTATGGGGGAATCGGTCCGGATCAGCTTGACGGCGGGATAGTCATGTTCAATGCGGTCGAGCTCAGGCGCGTACCGGTTCGAGACCGGACACTCGGGCGATAGCCATACATAGACCACCGGCGCCTCCGCTGCCCTGCCCTGACCAGGAGCGGCCAGGGCCACCAGCATGAGTGATAGGCTCAACACAATGAGCGATCTCGTCCTTCTCTCGAAGCTGGCCAATGTTGGCGTCATCACCATCAATAATCCACCCGTCAACGCCCTGAGTCCCGGAGTGCCGGAGGGGATCGTCGAAGGCGTCGCCACCTTCAATGCCGACCCGGAAGTCACCGCTATTGTGATTATCGGTGGTGGCCGCACCTTTATCTCGGGAGCCGACATCAAGGAGTTCGGCAAGATTACTTCGGGCCAGAAATCGGACATCGGCCTAGCCGACAAGATCGACCTGATTGAGCAGTCCGCCAAACCAGTCGTCATGGCGATCCATGGGCAGGCATTGGGCGGAGGTCTCGAAGTGGCGATGGGCGGGCACTACCGCGTCATGGACCCAGCGGCCAAGGTGGGCCAGCCGGAAGTGAAGCTCGGCATCATCCCCGGCGCGGCCGGAACACAGCGCTTGCCGCGGCTGGCGGGGGTCGCCAAGGCGATGGAGATGTGCTGGCAGGGTGACCCGATCTCAGCCGCAGAAGCGTTGCAGCACGGCATCGTGGATGCGGTGTCCAACGGCGATCTCTTGACCTTTGCGGTGGAGTTCGCGCAAGGCAAGCCCGTGCGCCGCGTGAGCGATCTGCCGGTAGCCGCCGCAGACCCGGCCGTCTCCAGTGCCGCGCGCGCCGCGGCCGCCAAACGGGCTCGTGGCTTGATGGCCGCGCAAAAGGCGATCGATGCCGTCGAAGCCGCCACGCGGATGACCTTCGCCGAAGGAGTGGCTTACGAGCGGCAGCTGTTTGAAGAGTGTCTGTTTGACGAACAGTCAAAGTCGATGATCCACATCTTCTTCGGCGAGCGCGAAGTGGCCAAGATTCCCTTCCTCGCCAAGGACACTCCCGTGCTGCCCATCAAGAGCGCGGCCGTGATCGGCGCAGGCACCATGGGCGGCGGCATCGCGATGAACTATCTGAACGCGGGCATCCCGGTGCGTCTGCGCGAGACCTCGCAAGCCTCGCTCGACCGCGGTGTCGCCACCATCACCAAGAACTACGCCGCCTCCGTGGCCAAGGGCCGCTTTACGCAAGCCTGGATGGATTCGCGCTTGGCGCTGCTGACGCCGCAGCTGACCTGGGAGGGCTTCGACACCGCCGACATCATCGTCGAAGCCGTGTTCGAGAACATGGCGCTGAAGAAGACGATCTTTGCCGAACTGGATGGGATCGCCAAGGCCGACTGCATTCTGGCGACCAACACGTCCACGCTCGACATCGACGAGATCGCCAGCGCCACCAAGCGCCCGCACATGGTAGTGGGCCACCACTTCTTCAGCCCGGCCAACGTGATGCGGTTGCTGGAAATCGTGCGGGGCAAGGACACCGCGCCGGAGGTTCTGGCGACCTCGATGGCTCTCGCCAAGACGCTGCGCAAGGTGGGCGTGCTGGTGGGCAACTGCTTTGGCTTTGTGGGCAACCGGATGTTTGGCCCCTACCGCCGCGTGGCGGAGCAACTGGTGATCGAAGGCGCGGACCCGATGGCGGTGGACAAGGCGCTCTATGATTGGGGCATGGCCATGGGTCCGCTGGCAGTGGGCGATCTGGCGGGCCTCGATGTCGGCTGGCGCATCCGGCAGGAGCGTGGCGAAGTGGGCTCAGCTCCCATTGAAGATGCCCTGTGCGAGATGGGCCGCTACGGCCAAAAGACCGGCGCCGGCTGGTACAAGTACGACGAGAAGCGCAACCCCGCAATTGACCCGGTGGTGACCGCACTGATCGAGCAACACCGCACCGGCCACCGCGAGATCAGCGCGCAAGAGATCATCGACCGTTGCGTCGGCGCGTTGATCGACGAAGGCAAGAAGATCTTAGAAGAAGGCATCGCACTGCGGCCGGTGGACATCGACATCATCTACGTCAACGGCTACGGCTTCCCCGCCCACCGCGGCGGACCGATGTGGTACGGACAGGTGGGCCGCTAAGCTGCGGGGCGAGTGCCGAGGGCCCGGAAGACTTCGTCTCGAAGCCGGGCTTGGTCCTCTGGCGGCTGCTTCCGGAGCAGCTCCGAGTATTCGTTTAACAAGCGCTGAAAGAACCCGTGGGCGGCGACCAGGCTGGCCGGATCGTCGGCATTGGGGAAGAAGGTGCCCCGCGTCCCACGGCGGTATTCGGGCGATGGAGCCCCCGCCAGCAGGCCGTCCAGGCTGATGTCCTCATCCAGGCTAGGCCAATGGACACCGACGCCACCTTCGTAGATCCAGAAGTCCTGCAGTTGTTCCGAGTTCCCCTCCGCTAGCCGGGGGTACCAAGCCAACGGGGTGGAGACGGTCCGTCCATCGGACAACCCTAACTTCAATGCTTCTTCCGTGGGTTGCACCGACACAATCGCGAGCATCGCACCTAGTCGGCCACCTTCACGAGCATCTTGCCCGTGTTTTCTCCCTGCAGCAGCCCGATGAACGCCTGCGGCGCGTTCTCGATGCTGTCGACCACGGTGTCCCGATACTTGAGCTTGCCTTCACGCAGCCACTGGCTCATGTCGGTGTAGAACTCGCGGGCGCGCTCAAAGTAGCGGATCACGATGAAGCCTTCCACCTTGAGTTGCTTCACCAGGACCGTGCTCAACAGGCGGGGGCCGAGTTCGATCTGGGTGTTGTTGTACTGCGAGATCTGCCCGCAGATGGAGACGCGGCCGAAGGTGTTCATGCGGCTGAAGACGGCGTCCGAGATCACCCCGCCGACGTTGTCGAAGTAGCAATCAATGCCTTGGGGGCACAGCTCCTTCAGCTTGGCGGAATGGTCCGTGGTGGTCTTGTAGTTGTAGGCGGCATCGAAGCCAAACTCTTCCACCAGCAGGCGGCACTTCTCATCCGTGCCCGCAATGCCCACGGCGCGGCAGCCCTTCAGCTTGGCGATCTGGCCCACATAGCTGCCCACTGCACCCGCCGCGCCGCTGACCACTACGGTCTCACCGGCCTTGGGCTGGCAGATGTCGAGCAGGCCGAAATAGGCGGTCATGCCCGGCATGCCGAGGATGCCCAGGGCCGTCGTGATGGGGGCCAGCGTGGGGTCCACTTTGCGAAGGGTCGCCGCCGGAACCAAAGCGTACTGCTGCCAGCCACATTGGCCTTCGACGATGTCGCCTTCGTGAAACTTTTCCGAATTGCTCCGGACCACGCGGCCTACGGTGCCGCCGCCCAGGACAGCGCCTACCTTAAACGGCTCGGCGTACGACTTGGCGTCGCTCATGCGGCCGCGCATGTAAGGGTCCAGCGACAGGTAGAGCACCTGCACCAGCACATCGCCCGCGGTCATCGTTTCGAGCGCGTCAGAAGTGAGCGTGAAATTCTCCGCCGTGGGCATGCCCACGGGGCGGGAAGCGAGCAGAACACGTTTGTTGACCATATACTGTAAGTACCCCTAGCATGACATCGAAAGTCCCCGCATTGCCTGAGGCCGGAATCATCTCACCCGGCGGCGTGCGTACGGATTCCACGCTGGTGGCCCGCCGATCGAGCTCCACCCTGATTTTGTTGTGTGTGGCGCACTTCTTCATCGATCTTTACTCCAGTGCGTTGGCCGCCTTTCAGCCAATGATTGTGGACCGGATGGGCATTTCGCTGGCGCAAGCGGGTCTGCTGGGCGGGTTACGGGTGTTTTCGTCGTCCACCACGCAACCGCTTTACGGGTACCTTTCGGACCGCTTCCGCAGCCGCATGTTTGTCGCGCTGGCGCCGGCGATGGCCGGGATCTTCATCTCGCTGCTGGGAGCGGCTC
>JAPKYX010000137.1 GCA_026394075.1 Acidobacteriota bacterium | reverse complement strand
CACTTCGCCCTTGACGGCGAACGGCAGCGTCAACTTCACGAGATAATGGCCGTCGGCCACTTTGTCGAAAACGTAGGGGCGATCGAGGCTGAGCGGTACGGAGGGGTCTTCGTTGGGCGCATAGGCGGCCTCCGCCAGCAGTTGCAGGCGCTCAATGCCGAGCACTTCGCGCTTGAACAATGGCACCCGCTTGACGGCCACGGGGGCGAAGTAGCTGTCCATCTCGGCCAGCACCTTTTTCTGCGAGGCGCGCCATTCGGTGAAGAACGAATCTTCCACCGTATCCGGCAGCACGCGGTTGACCAGGATGGAATCGACAGTCAAGCCGTGGAGCGAGAAGTAGACGAAAGCGCGCTGGGTTTCGCGAAGGACCATCTGCTCCGCATTGGTGACCAGCCGCGCACTGCACTGCGTCGGATCTTCCAGCACTTCGTCGATGCCTTCCAGCTTGCGGAACAGGTCCAGGATGTTGCCGAAGTAGCTATCGGGCGGCATTTCAACCGGCGAGAGCTTGTTGGCGATGGGCCGGACGGCCTTCATCACGCTGCGCTGCATGGGGAAGATGTGCTTCATGTACCAATCGAGCGTGGAGGGCATCGAGATGAAGCGGATCGATTCGGCGGTGGGCGCGCAATCGAGCACGATGACGTCGTACTGGCCTTCGCGGCGGTACTGGTTGACGTACATCATCGCCGAGAGTTCTTCCATGCCGGGCAGGATGGCGAGTTCCTCAGCTTCAACGCCGCCAATGCCGGTGGTGCGCAGCACGCTGGTGACGTAGGTGGTGATCTCGCGCCAGTGGCGTTTGATCTCGTGCCGGATGTTGACTTCGTGGATGTGCAGGCGCTCACTCACCTGGAAGGGTGCCGAGGTGCGGCCGTGGAACAGGTCACCTTGGAGGTTGAACGAGTCGCCGAGCGAGTGGGCGGGGTCGACCGACATCACCAGGGTCCGGTGGCCCAGGCGGGCCAACTGCAGGCCGGTGGCTGCGGCCAGGCTGGTTTTGCCGACGCCGCCTTTGCCCGAGAACAGAAGAATTCGCATTCGCCTATTGGATGCCGAGTTTTCGCAATCGCTCTAAGTCTTGCGGCACGTCGACGTCGAACCAGGAATGGGTGATGGCGGTGGTCAAGCCGGCGGCGTGGCAAGCGGCCAGGGTCTGCTTCAGTTCGTGCCCGCTGGACCATTCGATGTGGTCGAACATGCGGGGGTGGGTGCGGCGGGTGGCGATGGCATAGAAGCCGCCGTCGTCGCTGGGGCCGAGCGTGACTTCCGAGGGCGAATCGAGCAACGATTTCAAGTGCATCTCGGGAATGGCCGGGGCGTCGGAGCCGACCAGCAGCGCATGGCCCCGTTGCTCCAGCGCGCGAAACATCTTGTAGCCCAGGTCGCCTTCGGCCTGCACGACGCGCGGGCCGCGGAATTCCGGCCAGGCTTCGGTGCGGACGTCGGTATGCAGTTCCAGGTCGCCATAAGGTTCCAGGTGATGCAGGGCGTGGCGGACCAGCCGGACATGCAGCATGGCGGCCGCATGCACAGATAGTAAACTGAAAGGCATGATCGCTCGTGGAATTCTTGCATTGTTCGTAGCGGCGGCGTTTTTCGTCGTGGTTCCCAAGGCTCCGGCCCAGAAGGCGGGCAACGCCGAAAAGGGTAAGGAAGTGTTCGAGCAGTGTGGTGTTTGCCACAATGCCGATTCCGATGAGAAGAAGATGGGCCCGGGATTGAAGGGCCTGTTCAAGAAGGCCAAGCTGGCCAACGGCAAGAAGCCTTCCGACGAGACCGTGCGCGCCATCGTCAACGCCGGCGGCAATGGCATGCCGGGCTATCAGGACCTGCTCACCGACGAAGAGCGGGACAACCTGATGGCGTACCTGAAGACCCTTTAGTCCACCGCGCGTCCGATCGGACGCGCTTTCGGGATGCTGGCCGAGGCGGGGGAGTTTGACGCCGCCCGCCTCTACGCCTTATCCTGTAAGAGTTCGTTAACGCGTCCCAGTCGTCTAGCCCGGCCTAGGACACCGCCCTTTCACGGCGATAACACGGGTTCGAATCCCGTCTGGGACGCCATTCACTTTCGTCTGGCGTCATCCCCTCTGTTTTCGCCCCCCTCTGCTGTCACCCCTGACAGGTAAATTTTTCCCCGCTGGCCCTCTCAATCGTTTACGTCTGCTTGCAGCTTGGTCTTGGTGCCGCCCGCCTTACATGCAGAACATCGCATAATTGGAGATATCTAGGTATTCCCCCTGTTCGGCTTGGTCAAACTGCGGCACCGAAGTAGGTGCTTCCCACAATACCCAAACCCTGCTTACGCGACGAAACTATAGATGTTGGCTGATTTCACTTTGCAGTAACAGGATTCCAGCATGAAAAAACTATACAACTACGCTTTGCAGCTTCGCATTTGGAAGGATACCCACGGTCAGGATCTCATCGAATACGCTTTGATGGCCGGATTCGTGGCCGTCGCGGCCGGGGCCATTATGCCCAACGTCGCCACTAGCATTAGCACCATCTTCAGCAAGGTCTCCACGACCCTGTCGAAGGCGGCCACCACGGGTTCCTAGGCCCTTTCGAATCGCTGCTTGTCTGTGGCAGATGCCGCCTCCCCTCCCGGCCGCTTGCCATGTGTTATCAGTTGGCCGGAATGGGCTGGTCCGATCAGGACTGGTCCATTCCGCTTTTTTCCACCGCCCCCTCCTTCTTACAGTCTCAAGCCTTATCGCCGGATTCGCCTGATCTTTCGGCACCGTCTTCCAGCAGAGCGTCCACCGTGTCCACGTTCTATCGCATATACTTTGCCGTGACGGCAAAGTGTTTCGCGCCGCTTGAATCATGACACCCTGGATTCTGATGTTGACCCTTTCCGCAGACCTCCATTTTGATGAACAGCTGTTGCACGGCCGCCCGGCTTGGGTGCTGGAGAATGGCCGCATTCGAGTTTCCGTCCTCAAGGGCGGCGGCCACATCGCCGAGGTCCGGCAGGTGACGGGAGATCCCAAGCGCGACGTCAACCCGATGCGGGTGCCGCACTACCCGACCATTGACCCGCAAACCTACCTGGACGCGCGCGACAACCCAATCTACGGCGATGATCCGCACCGCTGGCTGTCGGCGGGATACATGGGGCACCTGCTGTGCTTCCCTGCGTATGGTCCGCCCTCCTCACCGGAGGAGATCGCGGCCGGGCTGGGCAATCATGGGGAGGCGCCGATTGTCGCCTGGCAGAAGACGAGTGGCGGCGTGGAAGGCAATGCGGTGGTGCTGCGCTATGCGGCGGAACTGCCGAAATCGCAATACCGGGTGAAGCGCACGGTTACGCTTCCGGCGAATGGCGATTGGGTGCGCATCGAAGAGTCGGTGGAGAATCTGCAGGCCTTTGACCGGCCGGTGCAGTGGATGCAGCATGCCACCTTTGGCCCGCCATTCATTGAGCCGGGCAAGTCGCTGATGAGGATTTCGGCGGTGAAGGGTGATCGCAATGGAGCCCTGCCTGCCGGGGAAAGCGTCCGGGAACGGCTGATGCCCGCCACTCAGCCTGGCGGTGCCTATACGGCGCTGCTGATGGACCCCAAGCGGACGCACCAGTTCTTCACCATGAGCCATCCGGATTTTCCGGTTACGATCGGGTACCTGTTCCCCACCGATGCTCACCCGTGGGCGGCGGACTGGCAGGAGAACCAGCGCGCGCAGCAGAAGCCCTGGAACGGGAAGGTGATTGCGCGCGGCATCGAGTTTGGGTCGTCGCCTTATGCCGAGGGCTTGCGGAAATCAGTGGAGCGAGGATCGTTGTTCGACACGCCAGCTTATCGCTGGATCGGCGCGAAGCAGACGCTGAGCACGGAGTTTGTGATCTTCCTCACGGAGAAGCGGGTCCGGGATGCCCGGTGGGAGAAGGGCGCGGTGGTGCTGGAGGAGTTGCCTTAGGGCGTGGCTGGGCAGAAAACCCGTCAGACCGCTTGCTTACGCGTGCGGCTCAGTAGAATCAATGCGTTATGGTGTCCAGTGGACGCCTGTCCACTCGGTTGCGGCCGCATCGTGAAGGTCAATTCCCCGCCCGGCTACTTCAGCGAGCAACTGCGCGACGGCCGGCTGTGCCGGAGTATCCGAGGGCCACACGACCGCCCAGGTGATCTCTTCCCGGAACTCGCGGGTGGAGATGCGCCAGGTGCCTTGGATGCCGGTGCGGTCGACCGAGGCCTGGATGGTGGGGAACATCCAGAGGCGGACGAGCCGACCGGCGGTGGCCCGGTCCGGCAGTGGGCCGCGCAGTAGCAAATGATTATCTCCGCAGACCAACAGACCCAGCGGCGGGCGCGCCGTCATCACGACTGGTCCTGGCGGGGCAGCCTGGTGCAGGCGTTTCGTCCGATTTCCGCCCCAACTTGTGTTGACGCTGCCGGAATTGCTCGTATGATGAAAAGCATGAAACTGATTCTCGCCGTTTCCCTGTCCATCCTTGGCCTCTTCGCCCAGGATCAAATGTCCAAAGATGCCAAGATGCTGTTCGGGATGGGTGTCACCAACCTTTCCAAGTCGGCCGAGAAGGTGCCCGCGGAAGTATTCGACTTTAAGCCGACCCCGGAAGTCCGGACGTTTGGCCAGATTATGGCGCACGTCGCTGATGCCCAGTATATGTTCTGCTCGGCCGCCAAGGCGGAACCGAACCCCAACAAGGGCAGCATTGAGAAGACCAAGCTGAAGCGCGAAGAGATCACCGCCGCCTTTAAGGAAGCCACCGCCTATTGCCAGACCGCCTACGACGCCCTGAATGACAAGAACGGTGCCGAGATGGTGAAGTTCGGTCGCGGCGAGCGCAGCCGGATGGGCGTGCTGATGTTCAACTTCATGCACAACTACGAGCACTACGGCAATCTGGTGACCTACATGCGCCTGAAGGGCATTGTTCCGCCCTCCAGCGAAGGCCGGTAGTAGCTGATCGCAGCGACAAGTGAATGAAAGAGGCACCCTTCGCGGGGTGCCCTTTCTGTTTTGGGACGGACTACTTCTTCGGGTCGAACTTGAAGATGACGTTGTCGCCGACGCCTTCCAGGTGGCGGTACATCCACATTTCTCGGTCCGGGTGCGATTCGATCTCGTCCGGCGGGCCGTATTTCACGTAGACCTTGCCGCGTGGGGTGTCTTCGCCGCCGAAGCGCTTGCGGGCTTGTTCCGTGCGGCGCTGCTTTTCGGCTTCATCCTGGACCGCCACGCGCGCGGCAGCGAGTTCGGCCATGACCTTGGCGTCGGGGGAGCCACTCGGCTGGCGGAGCTTTTCGCCCAGCGCATCGATCTCGGCGTTGAGCTTGGCGAGTTCCGCAGCATGGGCGGGAGACTGGCCCAGCAGGGCGAGATTCCGCTGCTTCTGCGCGTGGAGCTTCGCCATCTGGTGGAGCCGCTCGATTTGCAGTTGCCCGGCTACCTGTTCCTGCGTTTCCAGCGCCAGGATCTGCTCTTGCGCCACGACCCGTTCGTGCTCCGCCAGTTGTTGCTGATGCCGTTCGAGTTCCTGCTGATGGCGTGCCAGCTGCTTCTGGTGCTGTTCCATGTCTTGTTGATGGCGTTCCATTTGCTGCTCGTGAAGCTTCATCTGCCGCTCGTGTTCAGCCATCTGCTTGTCGTGGGCCGCCTTGAGTTTGGCCACGTCCTCGGGCGCCACGGTGCCATCGTCGGCCAGCCGAATGGACAGGTAAAGCTCAGGATTGCGCTTCATGTCGGCTTTCAAGCGCGCGGCCGCTTCGGGCGAAAGGGGGCCGTTCTGCCGGGTGAGCTCCTGTAGCGTCATCGTTCTGGCCGGCGGTGGTGGCGGAGGAGCCTGTGCGGGCCGGGGCGCTGATGCAGGAGGTGGTGGCGGAGCCGCCGGGGCGCTGCCTGAAGCCGGCGGGGGCGGAGGTGGAGGCGGGGCTTTCTTGCCCGCCAGATTCTTGGACGGCGGCGCGGCGGGAGCGGTGGCGTCCTGCATCACGGGCAAGGCAAACAAACCGCCCGCGAGCAACAACACGGCGGCGGAGGTGAGCCAGGGCGTCTGGTGGCGGGGCGAAGCAATCAGGCGTTCGACGCGTGCCCGGAGCGACCCGCCATTGGCCGCGAGAGCCCAATCGGTGGCAGCCTTCTCTTCCAGCTTTAGCAGGGCGTGGGCGTACAGGCGTCGGTCTCGGGCGACGCGGACGGCCACCTCATCGCAGCAGAACTCCCGCTCGCGCCGGATGACGCTCTGGATCCAGCGGACGGCGGGGTGGAAACCGAACAGCACTTCGGCCAGCGCTTGGGCGGCGTTGATCCAGTGGTCGCCCCGGGCTACGTGGGCCAGCTCATGGGCGATCACGGCTTCCAGTTCACCCGGCGTGAGGCCGGAGAGCGCGGAGACCGGTAGCAGCAGCACGGGACGGAACACGCCGACAATCTGCGGGACGTCCACCGCACTCGAGAAGGCCGGGATCCGGACTGAGAGAGCTTCCGATACCCGCTCCACGTGCGCCGACAAGGCGGGGGGAAGGGCCACGCGAGCCCGGGCATGGAGCATCATCCAGCCGCCCGCCAGCCGGACCGTCTGCACCGCGGCCCACCCGAGCCATGCCGCCAGCAGCCAGGGGAACCAGTTGGGATCTGCCGGGGCAATTGCGGAATTGATCGTCAGCACGATCCGGGACCCGGGCAACGCCGCAGCCTCCGCCACCGGGATGGCGGACAACAGCGCCCAGGTCACCGCCGGCAGAGCGAACAGCGTCGCCAGCGCCATTTGCGCCAGTGCACTGCGCGTGTCCGGCCGCGGAGCCAATTCGAGCATCAGGCGCAGCATCAGCGCCACCAGGGCCGCCTGCCACAAGAAGTGAAGTAGAACCATGCCTGCGGTTTCCATTACGCTTTGTTCTCCTTGGGTTGATCAGTCGTATCGTCCGTAGCCCCGGCCGGGGCCGTCAGTTCCTGCTCGTAGTTGTCGAGCATGGCCCGCAATTGGGCCAGCTCTTCCCGCGATGACCGCCGCGTCTCCAGCGCCCGCAGAGCCAGTTGCGCGGCGGACCCGCCAAAGGCCCGTTGCATCAGGTCGCCCAACAGACTGGTCTGCACTTCATGCTCCGACGGAACGGCGCGGTAGATGTGAGCCCGGTCGGCTTCAGTGCGGGTGACCAGGCCTTTTTCGGCCATGATCTGCAGCAGCTTCAGGTAAGTCGTATAGCCGCCGCCCAACTGCTCATGCACGGCGCGGACAGTGGCAGGGCCATGCCGCCACAGCACCCGCAGAATGTCCAGCTCAGAGGGAGTGGGTTTGGGAATGGGCACGAATCGAGATTACTACGAAGCCGTTCGTAGTGTCAACGAAGATCTGCGTAGAGCATCGGCGGGCGTGCCGCTTGAGGTCCCACGGGCCCGCGGTATGGACATTTGGCGAGGCAGCCCGGTCGAGCCCGTGCGGGAATCAAACTCGCACATCTACGCTGCGCCGTGAGCGTGGATCTGTTTGCTCGGCAACCTCACCCTTTGGAGCGTTTTCGCCTCGTGCCTAGCTGGATCTGCTCTGCAGCATTGCCATGATCAAACCGACATGGCGAGGGACGATCATCGGCTCGAAGAACTTTCAAGTTGCCGCAATTCGGGATTCGAAGTCAAACGGCGGGACGCGGATGACTAGTACAATCGCCATAATGTCAGACGCCAACTCCAGCCTCAAAACGATCGATAACGCTTACTTCGAAAGGACCTGGAAGATCCTCCAGGAAATCGGCGAGGCAGAGCGGCACTTTAACACTCTGCAGCAATCATACCGGCTACTAGCCTCGACGTGGTTGCTTGCAGCATTCGGTGGTGCGGGATTTCTCTTTGAAAAGCTATCGGTCAGTCAGTACTTGACACTAGCGCTGGCAGGCATCGGTGTCTTATCAAGCTTCGGAATCCTTCTTTTGTGGAACCTGGATCTTCGCGTTTACCACCAACTGCTGGATGCGTATTTCGAGGAGGGTCTACAGTTGGAAGCTGAACATTCTTGGTTGCCACAGGTCCGGCATCGAATGGTGAGCAAGCACGGCGACTCTGGCGAGAGAGTCACAATAAAGGTTGTTCTTTTCTACACCGGTCTGGTTGGTCTTTTACAAACGACCGCGGCAGGCTGCGTGGGTGCATGGTTGTTTCATCGGTTCGGTCTATGGCCCGCTGTGGGGATGGTCGTCGCCGGGTTGTCGTTAACCGCGCTGCTGATACGCCAAATGGTCCGCGCGGTCGACTTTGAGTAGCAAGCCGAGAGCATTCAACTGGATTGAAAGCAAAGGGCGCCCTCGGGCCGATTTCTCGGACTTGTGCCTAAACTACCGCCTTGCCGCAATGTCGTTATTGAATCGGTACCGTCCCGGCTAGCGCACCGAAGCGTTTTCGCGCTTCGGCAGCGGCTTAAGCTACTGGAGCTGGCGAAATTCCGTTGCCCAAGTCCGCGCGAAATGCACGTATGTCCGCCGGGCGAGTCCGGTTTTCGGTTTGCCCAATGGACTAAACGCCCTAGCTCTCCGGGAGGACCACGATCCGCGGAACTTCCCGGAATGCCTTGTCGAAGGTGAGCACTTTTCCTCCGGAGCGCTGGCGGGCCGTGACGGCGATTGCCTGATCGACGAAGCTTAGGTTGGAGCGGATCAACTCGGAATCTGGCTGGCTACG
>JAPKYX010000086.1 GCA_026394075.1 Acidobacteriota bacterium | reverse complement strand
TTGCTCAATCAGGCCTCCAAAGCACCCGCCGGTGAGGCGCTGGACCGTCTGGTGGCCGCGCTCGAAGCCCAGAACCCCCAAAGCCAATACTTGGCCGGCGCCCGCAATGCGCAGTTCGTCGCCTACCGCCAAGCCGGACAGAATGAGCGGGCCGCTCAGTTGGCGGAGAAGGCCATCGTCCAGGAGCCGCAGAACGAGGAGATGTTGCTGGTACTGGCCGATCAAGCCATGAAGAGCAACGACGGTTCAAAGACCCTGCTCTACGCCGGCCGCCTGGTGGAGGTGATGAAGGCGAAAGCCCGTCCGCCGCAATTGTCAGAACCGGACTGGGCGCGCCGCCGGGCCACTCTGTTGGGGGCGGGGAATTGGATGGCGGGCGTCACTTTGGCCACCACCGGCAAGTCCGCCGCCGCCGACGCCAGTCTGCGCGAAGCGCTACCGCTTTTGGCCGACGAGCAGATGAAGGCCGCGGCGCTGTTTCACCTGGGCGTGGTCAACTATCAGCTGGGCGAAACGCCCAAGCCGGACCTGAAGCGCCTCGCCGAGGCCCTGCATTTCAGCCAGCAGTCGGCCGCCATCAAGGGACCGTATCAGGCCAATGCCGCCAAGAACGTCGCCAACATCAAGACCAAGTACAAGACGCTGAAGTAGGCCTTCAAGGCTTTGCCGGTGGCACCGTAAACACCCGGACCTGGGCCGTCAGCCCCGGCTTCACCGCCGGGTCCGGGGCCATGAACTCCAGCACCGCCATCGCCCCTTCAACCGTCCGTACCATCGCCGAGACGGGCTGGTTGCCGGCCTCCGCCACCTGGATCACTGCCGACATGCCGGGCTTCAGCAGCGGAGCCCGTGCGGGCGTCAGCTCCACCGTCAGCTCCAGTTCGGCCACGTTGGTGGCAGTCTGGAACAGGTCCGCCATGTCGCGCTTCACCTCGTCGCCGGCATCGGCCTTGTGTCCCACCAGCAGGCCATCCACCGGCGCATGGACCTCCGTCGCCAGCAGTTGAGCCTTCACATCATCCAGATCCTGGGTCTTGTCGGCCAGCAGTTTCTTGGCTTCCTCGATGTTCTTCTGGACCACGTCCATCTTGCCGGCGGCCTGTCGGGTCATCTCGGCCAGCGCCTCTGCTTCACTCTTCAGCGTTTCGAAATCTTTCACGGCTTTCTCATAGGTCAGCCGGGCCGTGGCCCCTTCCTGGAACAGGCTCTTCTGCTTCAAGTAGGTACGTTCGGCGGCGGCAAACTGGCCCCGGGCGCGGATGGAATCCGCATCGGCTCGTGACGCCTCCAGGCGGGCCGCAATCAAAGATCCTTCCAGATTGTTCAGCCGCGTCTGCAAGCGATCCAGTTCCAGCTTGGCTTCTTCCTCGGCGGTTTCCAGCGTTGAGTTGCGGATCCGCGCCAGCAACTGGCCTTCAAACACCTCCTGCCCGTCAATGGCTTCCACGCCTTCCAGCGTCCCGTCCATCGGCGCGGGCACCAGCACAACGTACTTGGCGCGAATCTTGCCCGAAAGCGTCAGCTCATTGGTTTCGGTCTGCACCTGGGCCACCGCGGGCGCGGGCGGTGGTGCCGCCTTGCGCTGCTGGTAAAGCAGTGTCCCGATCGCTCCCGCGACAAATGCCACTCCGCCCAACACGATGCGCCAATCGAAGCCACCCTTCATTACCCGATGATATCCTCCACCAGTGCGCTTCCTAGGGGTCGCAAATCGTTCACAATAGAGGGCAGTATGTTTGGAGCAATACGGCTCGGCGACGACATTGACGATTTTTGTATCAAGTGTAAACGCTTGAGCAACCACGCCATTGTCGCGCTGATCGAGGAGCGGCCGGCGAAAGTCCGGTGCCTCAGCTGCTATTCCGATCACGCCTTCCTGGCCGGCATCGCACCGCCCAAGAAAGAGACCGTCAAGAAGCCCAAGCCGCCAGCCGCGGAAGCACCGTCTCCTGATGCCGTTGCGTTGGAGGCCTCCCCGACGGAGCCGCCGCCGTCGAACGATCCGCCGGAAGCCTAGGCCGCCCGCCGTAACGTTGGCTCGGTCCCGCGCGCCTCTCAAATTTGATCTGATTGTTGGTGATTGTTTCTGTTGAAGGGATTTACCTGCCATGTCGCTTGAATCGGTCTCGCGCCGCCACTTCTTCTTTGGATCACTGCTGGCGGGCGCTGTCCCTGCCGGCGGCTTTGCCTCCCAGGTTTCGCTCAAACAGCTGGGCTACAAGTCGCCCAACGAGAAGCTGAACATCGCCGCCATCGGTGCCGGCGGCAAAGGAGCCAGCGACATCGCCGGCTGCGCCAGCGAGAACATCGTCGCCCTGGCCGACCCCGATTCCGTGCGCGCCGCCCGTACCTTCCAGCAGTACGAAAAGGCCACCCGCTACACCGACTTCCGCAAGATGCTCGACAAGGAGCGCTCGAACATCGACGCCGTCATCGTCGCCACGCCGGACCACATGCACGGCACCGCCACCATGTGGGCCATCGAGCGCGGCAAACACGTCTACTGCCAGAAGCCGCTCACACGCACCATCTGGGAAGCGCGCCAACTCGCCCAAGCTGCGGCCAAATACAAAGTGGCCACGCAGATGGGCAACCAGGGCTACTCGAACGATGGCACCCGCCAGTGCGCGGAAATGATCTGGGCCGGTGAGATCGGCGAAGTGAAAGAAGTCCACGCCTGGACCAATCGCCCCGTCTGGCCGCAAGGCATGGAAAAGATGCCGGAAGAGGCCGCCGTCCCCACCACCATGGACTGGGACAGCTGGATCGGCGTCGCCAACATGCGCCCCTACAGCCCCGCCTACGCGCCCTTCTCCTGGCGCGGCTTCTTCGATTTCGGTTGCGGTGCGTTGGGCGACATGGCCTGCCACATCCTGGGCGCTCCGAACATGGCGCTGATGCTGGGCGCGCCCACGTCGGTCGAATGCATCCGCCAGGAAGGCAAGAGCACGTTCGCTTACCCCAAGAAGTCGGTGATTAAGTTTGAGTTCGCCGCCCGCAACAACATGCCGCCGGTGACCATCTACTGGTACGACGGCATGACCGGTCCGCCCGATCGGCCCAAGGGTCTCGATGAAGCGGAGCTGTTGGGTGACCTGCCGCGTCAGCGCCCCGCCGGTGCGCCCGCTCCGGGTGCGGGGCAAGGTGCTGGCGGCGGCCAAGGTGGTGGCGGTGCCCGTCGCGCCGCCGGAACTCCCACCGGGGCCGATGTCTCCAATCAAGTAAACGCTCGCATGGCGCAAGCCGGCCCATCCAGCAACGGCAGCCTGTTTGTCGGCGACAAGGGCTTCATCACCACGGGCACCTATGGCGAAAACACCCGCCTAGTCCCATCGGACAAGATGAAGGACTACAAAATGCCCGCGCCGCTGCTCACCCGCTCCCCCGGCCACTACCGGGACTTTATCCGCGCGGCAAAGGGTGGCGAACGCTCCTGCTCCGATTTCAGCGTCGCCGCGCCGTTCACCGAATGGATCCTGCTGGGCGTCATCGCGCTGCGCTTTGAAGGCAAGCTGGAATGGGACAGCGCCAAGATGCGCATCACCAACAACAAAGAAGCCAACGAACTGATCAAGCCCAACTTCCGCAAAGGCTGGTCGTTCGTTTAGCGCCGATTCCGAGCCGCGACCAGCAGGAGCGGGCTCTAGAACCGACGTGCAACCGCTCGGGTACCGCCAGCAGGCGTAGCTCCACCGGCGTGCCATTCCGCCCGGCGGAATCGCGCTAGACTGCCCCATATGCTGGCTGCCGCCGCAATCCTGTGGACCTTCTGGGTGGAGCCCTGCTCCAAACCCGCCGAGATGCACTGCCAGTCTGGTGACGCCCAGTTGGCGGAGTGGTCTTTGGATGCCTGGGCCAAATCCGCCACTGGCGCATTGCAGTTTCAGCGCGTCGACGATGAAAAGTCCGCGCGGCTGCGGTTTTATTGGGCCGGAAACCGCCAAGGCCTCTACGGCGAAGCCCGCCCCATCGAATTTCGCGGTCAACGCGGAGCCGAAATCTTCCTGCGGCCTTCGGTCACCCAAACGGGCGACGCGCTCCTCCGCGACACCATCGTCTTTCTCACCTGCTTGCACGAATCCGGCCACGCCCTGGGCCTGGGCCACACGCGCGACTTCGACGACATCATGTACAGCTTCCAGTTCGGCGGCGACCTGGAAGAATACTTCGCCCGCCACCGCCGCAAACTGAAAGCTAGGGCCGACGTGGCCAAAATCGATGCCATCAGTCCGGCTGACGCCCGCCGCCTTCAGACGGTTCTGAAATACTCGAACGCGTTCTGACGCAGCATGTTCAGTTCCTGATCGTTGAAGCCAAATACACGCCCGGCCAAGCTGTACTCCTGCTCTAGCGTTGTCTGAAAGATGGCCGGGTCATCCGTGTTCAAGACAATCGGCACGCCCAAGTCAAAAAGACGCCGCACCGGGTGCGCCTCGACGTTTGGCACGGAGCCGGTGGCCACGTTGGAGGTGATCGAGATCTCCAGCGGGATCTGATGGTCCCGCAGATAGCGGCAAAGCGCCGGGTCCTCAATGGCGCGGATTCCGTGGCCGATGCGTCGGGCGCCATGTTCCACCGCCTCCCAAACGTTGCGGGCATCGGTGGTCTCGCCCGCGTGTGGAACAAACAGTCCATTGGCCCGCCGGATCGCGTCGCGAAAAGCGGCCATGGGCTGTGCCGCCTCATCCCCGCCGATGCCGAAGGCGGCCCCATACTCGACAGCCAACTCCGCCACCTCCACCGCCGCTTCAGGCGTGAACTGCCGCACCGCATCAAAGATTAGCGGCACACCCGGTAGCTCGGCCCGAAGCGCATCGAGGATCGCCCGCGTCTCCAGTTGCCGGAACACCATCACGCCCACCGAAAGGTTCAGCTCAAAATGAGCGACGCCTTGCGCCGCCAACCTCTCCCGCAACGCCCGCGCCGCCAGCGCATAATCTTGCGGCTGGTTTAGCTTGCGGACCACCCATTTGTAGGCGTTCAGGAAGCCCGCGAAATCGGTGAACTGGTATCGCTCCCGCACTTCCTCGGGCGTAACGTCCGGGTCGATCTGGCACAGCGTTTCAGGCTCGATGGAGCCTTCCAGATGGAGGTGCAGTTCGGCCAAGGGCGGCATCACTCTTATCATCAGCTATCTCCGGACTACCCCTGAGTGGTCCGCCGTCTCTCAGACCGTTGACAACACCTGCATAATCAATGTGATGCTCGATCACGATATCGCGGCGATTGTTGGCGGCTACCACCTGGACCCGTTCTCGGTGCTGGGTCCGCATGGGACGCCCTCTGGCTGGGAAGTCCGGGCGTTTATCCCGGGCGTGGCGGCGGTGGAACTGCTGCTGGGCGATGAGGCGCTGTCCATGGAAAAGCTCGACCCCGCCGGCCTGTTTCTGGCGCGGCCTGCTTCGGCCCCCTATGACTATCGTCTGCGCGCGGTCGCCCACGATGGGTCAACCGCCGTTCGTGACGACCCGTACCGCTACCCCAAACTCATCACTGAATTTGAGCTTCACCTGCATTCAGAAGGCACTCATTCGGAAGCCTACCGGATGCTGGGCGCACACCCGCTGGAAGTGGAGGGCGTGGCCGGAGTGCGGTTCGCGGTTTGGGCCCCCAATGCCGAAGCGGTTTTTGTCTGCGGCAGCTTCAACCGTTGGAACGAGAAGTCCCACCCGATGCGGCGGCGCGATGGCGGCGTCTGGGAGTTGTTCGTGCCGGGGCTGGGCGAAGGCGTCATCTACAAGTACTTCATCCGGTCCGCCCAGATGGGCTACAAGGTGATGAAGACCGATCCCTACGCTTTCTCCACCGAGTGCCCGCCCATGACCGCCTCCATCGTCCATGGCCTGGGCCACTACCAATGGAACGACGCCGAATGGATGGCCGAGCGGGGCCGCGCCCCGATCCTGGAACGTCCGACTTCGATCTATGAACTCAATCTGGAAAGCTGGCGGCATGGCCCGGAAGGGCGCCTGCTCACCTATAGCGAACTGGCCGATGAACTGATCCCCTACGTCCAGCAGTTGGGCTTCACCCATCTGGAACTGATGCCCATCACCGAGTATCCATACTCCGGCAGCTGGGGTTATCAGGTGACCGGCTACTTCGCGCCAACCGCCCGCTTTGGCGCGCCCGACGGCTTCAAGGAGTTCGTCGACCGCTGCCATCAAGCCGGCATCGGCATCATCCTCGATTGGGTGCCCGGCCACTTCCCCAAGGACCTGCATGGCCTGGCACTGTTTGACGGCACCCACGTCTACGAGCACGAAGACCCCCGCGTGGGCGAGCACAAAGGCTGGGGCACGCTGATCTTCAACTACGGCCGCAACGAGGTGAAAAGCTTTCTGCTGTCGTCGGCGCTGTTCTGGCTGAAGGAGTATCACCTGGACGGCCTACGCGTTGATGCCGTGGCCTCGATGCTCTATCTCGACTACGAACGTCCGGCGGGCGAATGGCTGCCGAATAAGTACGGCGGCCGCGAGAATCTGGAAGCCATCAGCTTCCTTCGCAAGATGAACGAACTGGCGCATGAAGTGCCCGGGGCGATGACCATTGCGGAGGAGTCCACGTCGTTCGCTGGCGTTTCGCGGCCGGTCTATGTGGGCGGCTTGGGCTTCACCATGAAGTGGAACATGGGCTGGATGCATGACATGTTCCACTACTTCAAGCTGGACCCGGTGTTCCGCAAGTTCAACCAGAACGACATCACCTTCAGCCTGATGTACGCCTTCACCGAGAACTTCGTGCTGCCCATCTCGCATGACGAAGTGGTGCATATGAAGGGCTCACTACTGGGCAAGATGCCCGGCGATGAGTGGAAGAAGTTCGCCAACGTCCGCGCCTTTATGGGCTACATGTGGGCCCATCCGGGTAAGAAACTGCTCTTCATGGGCCAGGAGATTGGCCAGTACGAAGAGTGGGACGAAAAGAAACAAGTCCGCTGGGAGTTACTCCAGTATGACTATCACCGCAAGCTACAATCACTGGTCTGCGATCTGAACGATCTGCTGCAGAGCGAGCCGGCGATGTATGAAGTCGACTTTGACCAACGCGGCTTTGAGTGGATCGACTTCCAGGACGTTGATGACTCAGTGATCTCGTTCATCCGGCGGTCGAAGGATCCGGACGATGAACTGGTCTTCGTCTGTAACTTCACGCCGAACCCGCGCCCGGATTACCGGATCGGCGTGCCCCGCGCCGGGGTCTACGATGAGCGGCTGAACACCGATTGGGAACGCTACGGTGGCTCCGGTGTGCGCGCCACCGGTGGCGGCTGGACGGCTTCGGAACGGGTGGAGCAGCATGGGCGCATGAACTCCGTCATGATGACCCTGCCGCCACTGGCCGTGGTCTGCCTGAAGCGGCGGCGGCCGATTCTTGAAAGCGACCCGACGCCGAAGGAAGAGCAAGCGCCGCTGCCGGTTGAGCTACTTGCCCTGCAGAACTAACCCCCAATGAGAAACGGCCCTGCCTATCCCCGATCAGGGACGGGCAGGGCCGTTGCAGCCGATTCGTTTAACTACCGAGCCGTGCGTTGGCGCGAAGCCTTTTGCCAGAACGCTTCCCGGCGGCCTTCCGGCCGGGCGGCCTGGTGATGGCGCTGGCCATGGCTGGGGGCGGCGGTGGCCATCTCCCGGCTGTAGCCGCCATCGGTGCGCGGAGCGGGCGGGCCCTTCTCTTCGCGCGTCAAACCAGCCACGACGGTCTGCTTGTCGAGGCGGATCTTGAGGGTCCGTTCGATGCGGCGGATCTCGCTGCGGTCAGCCGGAGTGGCGAAGGTGGAAGCGACACCCTTGGCACCGGCGCGGCCGGTGCGGCCCACGCGGTGGATGAAGTCTTCCGGAGCCTGCGGCAGGTCGTAGTTGATGACGTGCGCAACGTTATCCACGTGAATGCCGCGAGCGGCCACGTCGGTGGCGACGAGAACGCGGTAGTAGCCGTCCTGGAAGCCGCGAAGGGCCTGGTTGCGTTGGTTTTGCGTGCGGTCGCCGTGGATGCTGGTGGCCTTGACGCCATTGGTGACCAGCTTCTTGGCCAACCGGTCCGCACCATGCTTGGTGCGGCTGAAGACCAGGAAGGAGCCTTCCTCGCGGTTCAACATATGGCCCAGCAGGCTGAGCTTGCGGTCCTGGTCGATCTCATAGAGGTGCAGATCGATCTGTTCGGCGGGCTTGGTGCTGGAACCGATGGAGATGCGTTCCGGGTTGGTCAGGTACTTTTCGATCAACACCGCGGCTTGTGCCTCGATGGTGGCCGAGAAGAACAGCGTCTGGCGCTTGGGCGGCAGGGCGGCGATGATCAGCTTGATGGTGGGCAGGAAGCCCAGGTCCAGCATGCGGTCCGCTTCGTCCATCACCAACACTTTGACGTCGCTCAACTTCACCAGGCGGCGATCCATGTAGTCCATCAAACGGCCCGGCGTGGCGATGATCACCTGCGCACCGCGGCGGATGGCATCGAGTTGCGGGCGTTCGCTCAAACCACCGACGACAACGGCGGCGCGGAGGCCGGTCCGTTCGGCCAGCTTGTAGAAGGTCTCCTGGATCTGGATGGCCAGTTCGCGGGTGGGGCTCAAGATCAGGGCCTGGACGCCGGGCTTCACCGGAGTGCGGAGCAGGGTTTCGAGCATCGGCAGTACAAAAGCCAGCGTCTTGCCGGTGCCGGTTTGGGCGGTGGCCACGACATCGCGGCCATCAAGTGCAACAGGGATCGCCGCCGCCTGAACGGGGGTCGGCGTCTTAAAACCGTGGCGCGTCAAGTTCTCCTTGAGCACAGCGCACACGGGTAGTTCAGTAAACGTAGTCATTTATCTCTTTCGGTCCAGACAGCGCGCGGAGTGCCTCGCCCGGGTAGGGCTTAAAAAACCCGTATGGGCCTAAAAAGAGGCGCAATTCTCATCCAAGCGCCCGCGCTGCGGTTAAAGCGCTCCAGAGAAACTTCCGGGGATCAGCGGACTGTCTGTCACACGTGCCGCATTCGAAGCGGCGGATGGAGGGAGAGAGGGCGCGGATAAAACCGGTCTTCCGTAGGATAGCACGGAAATGGGCCGGGCTGGCCTTGGCGGTGCGTGTTGAGGGAAGCGTTATTGGAAAGAGGGCACTCCGCTCCATGCTGTCGCGGCTCGGCGCGCGGCGTTATCCGGTGGGTAGTACTTCGGCGGCGGGCTACCCGCATTGGGGTGTAGCGCTCGCAAAAACGGAATTTTCTCTGGGCGGGGCTTGGCTGGGCGGATAAGTGGTTCTTTTTGATGTTGATACGGGAGGAGTGATGGAATAGGACGGAGGACGCGATGTGCAGTAAAGTACTAGGTTTTTGACCCTGAAAGGCCACATCTAACGGGTTGCTTGGCGGCGGCAGCGGGGATGGATCTGTCGGGGACAAGGGCATGCGTTCTCCGTCTCCGGAAATAGCATGGGCAGGAGGGAGATTGGCGTCGGGAGGCGGCTAAGTGTTGGGGGAGTTGGGAGATATGGGCGGCCGAATGCGGTGACGCGCTGCCGGACCCAGCGGGGCAGTCAATGACCGGTTATGCTTTGGGTAGAGGGCACCATGACGGAACCATTCGAACGTATTTCCATTGATCCGGCCATCTGCCACGGGCAGGCGTGTGTGAAGGGGACGCGGGTGCCGGTGCACCAGATTGTTCGCATGCTGGCCAATGGCGACACCACGGAGGATCTTCTATCGGACTACCCCAATCTGACTCGCGAAGACATCCGGGCGTGCCTGAACTACGCAGCGCTAAGCTGAGCGATTTGCCAGCAGACGTTCATACTCCGCGTGAGTGCCTACCCAGAACCACAGCACTTCGTCTGGTGCTGTTTTCGTGCCCACCACGCGAAAGTTAAGGTTGATCCGGGCCGAAACGAGCCGGCTGGAGCCTTGAACGGACTTGAATCGGAGGCTGGGATGGCGGGGATCTTGTTGGAAGAGACGGTAAGCTTCGGTTGCTTGCTGGCGTGCCTCCTGGGGAAGGCTTGAAAGCAGCTTACGGAAGGCAGGTGTCGTACGAGACTTCACCGCTGTACCTTCAGAGTCGGTCGGGATCGAGCGGCAAGGTTAAGCCGTTCCGGTAGTCTTGCAGTGCCTCATCTGCGAGTTCCTCGAGCATCGGAACTGAGTCGGCCAATAGGCGATCCCACTGACGGTCGGAGTTGATCTCCGACAATAGCCACGCGCCAATCGCCTCCTGCTCCTTCGCGGGGAGCAGGGCGACTTCGGAGAATGCCTTTTCGAGAAGCGGGGCCATTGGCTTGATGCTACCACCGCCAGGTCGGGGTGCCCAAAGGCGTTGGAGTGGCGCGAAATTGCCCGGCCATGGGCTATGGGTAGCAGGTACTGGACGCGATCATTACTCTGGACGGAGCAGATAAGCTCAACCGCTCGCCAGCCACCCACGCAACCGTTCGATAATGAAGATCGGCGATCCCAGTGTTCGAGATCAATTTTCTTCACGACTACACCGACGAATCGTTGTTGGATGAAATCCGCAGCGTGGCGGCAGGACATTCTGGCAGCTCTCTATCGGCAAAGACTTTCGCCGAACTCTCCGGTAAAGTCTCCGTTTCCACGATCCGCCGCCATTTCGGGACGTGGCGAGATGCTTTATCCAAGGCCGGGTTAGAGCATCTTTATAGTGGACGAATTGTTTCCGAGAAGATGAAGATACAACCCGCCAAGAGACTCAGCGATGACGACATCATTGCCGAACTAAAAAGGGTTTACGCCATCCTCGGTACGAATACCATGAACCGGGCGCAATTCAACGCCCACTCGGTAACAAGCTATGAGGCCGTTCGCAGTCGCTTCGGCTGGAATGAGGCGTTGAAACTTGCTCAGATAACGCCAGCACCGACGGCAAATCGGAAATGGACCGTCGAACAGTGTTTTGAGAATCTGGCAGTTGTCTGGACACACTGCGGACGCCCACCAGCTTATCGGGAGATGTTCAATCCTCCATCAATCATCAGCGGCAAGGCGTACGAAGGCAGGTGGGGTACGTGGCGAACGGCACTTCGGGCCTTTGTGGTCTGGGCTAACTCGGATAGCGACCTGAGCGCACCGGATCTTGCTGGGGCGTCACCGCCACCCTTGGAAGCCATCGACGGACCCGTTGTGAAACCTGCCGCAGAAAACAATCGCCAAGTTGGCCAGCGGATGCGTTTCCGGGTCTTCCAACGGGATCGGTTTAGATGTGTTGCTTGCGGCCGAAGTCCTGCCACTCAGCTGAACATTATTCTCCATGCCGACCACATCAATCCTGTTGCGTTGGGCGGGAAGACCGTGATTGAGAACCTCCAAACGCTCTGTGAGAGCTGCAATCTTGGCAAGGGAGTACTGCCGGGGTAGCCCGTCTGGTCTGCCCGTGTCCGTGCAACCTAGGCCCCACCCTACCCAGAGCTTCAACTCCACCGGAGCACCCACTGAGCAGCCCAGTTGCTTCGCTGCGTGGCCCTGGTTGACGGCTACTTCGAGGTAGCCGGAGTGGCTGGGTTCCGGCCTTCCGGGAGAGGCCCCGGTGATTACGGGCGGCTCGCCGGAGCGCGGCGCTTGGGGGCGGCGGCTTGGGCGGCTTCGGCGACTACACGGAGGGCGCGGTTGACGGCTTCGCTGGTGGGGAAGATTCGGGAAAGGTCGGAATCGATGAGGACGAGGTTGGTTCCAGCCGTGGGACGGGCGTGATACTTGCCCCGGACGCCGCCGGCTAGTTGACGGAGGTCGTATTCGGGGCGCAACTCGTCTTGAGGCTTAGTGGCCGGAGTCTTCTTCATAAAATTCCCGTTCTGCCCGAGTTGCCAAGCGCGCGCTGATGATCCGGATATGGGTCCGGCGCTCGCAATGGGAAACGAACAGCAATTGCCCTTTCAGTGTACAGCCGATGGTAATTTCACGGCGCTCGGTGGCGGAGTGGTCGGGGTCGGGGAAGGTGATGGCGAGCGGGTCCAGAAAGACTGCCGCGGCGTCCTCGAACGAGACGCGGTGCTTCACCAGATTAGTTGCTGCTTTGGATGCGTCCCATTCGAACGTCATGGTTGCGATGCCCGCGCCACCCACCCTACCAGAGCGTCAACTCCACCGGAGCACCCACCGAGCAGCCCAGTTGCTTCGCCGCATGGCCCTGGTTCACCGCTACTTCCAGATATCCCGAGCTGCCTTCGATCAGGAAGGGTTGGCCGAAGGGGCATTCGGCGTAGTGGAGGGCGAGGCGGTGGATTTTTTCGAAGCCGATGGCTAGTTCGAACGGGTTGGTGCGGATGCGTTCGAATTCGGTGACTTTGAAGTTGGTGACCAGGTTGCCGAAGCTGTCGATGTGAATGACGCCGCCGGTCCAGGCGCGTTTGTTGGTGTGGTCGGGGGTGGTCAGGCGGAGTTGCAGCGCGTCTTTCACTAGCGGACCCACTTGGGCGGGCTTGACCAACTTGGTTAGGTGCGCGGCGACGGGGGCGAACAGGTCGCGGCCGTGGAAGGTGCGGCTTAGGGCGGGCAGCATCAGCTTCGTGTTCGAGATCTCGCGGACTTTGTTTTTGGGCTGCTCGGCGCGGACCATGGAGAGGACGCCGTTGTCGGGGGCCAGGAACAACTGCCCGGCGGCTTCCATCAGCAAGGGGCGGCGGGCGGAACCGACGCCGGGGTCAACGACGATGACGTGGATGGTCTTCTTGGGGAACCAGCGGTAGGCTTCCGCGATCAAATAGGCGCCTTCGGGCACGGAGAAGGGCGGGATGCTGTGGCTGATGTCGATCAGCTCGGCGTTGGGCTGGATCGAGAGGATGACGCCTTTCATGACGGCGACGAAATGGTCGGTGTGGCCGAAGTCGGTGAGGAGAGTGATGAGGGGGCGTGGCATAGGGGCTCCGAATTGTGGGGTCGCGTGTGACTCCCGGTAACGGAGCGCCATCCCTGTGGCTTTTCCCCAGTGGAGAACTTCCACCGGAAGCTCCCGCTACACTTAAATTGTGACGCGCTTTTACTTCGACCACAATGCCACGACGCCGCTTTCGGCGCGGGCACTGGCGGAAATGACCAGTTGCCTGCGGGACGACTTTGGCAATCCTTCGAGTATTCATCAGGACGGGCAGGCGGCTAAGCAGCGTTTGGAGACTGCTCGGCGGCAGGTGGCGGCTGCCGTGGGGGCGGATCCGGATGAGGTGATTTTTACGAGCGGCGCGACCGAAGCCAACAACATGGCGCTGTTCGGGCTGCGGCCGCGGCATGTGATCACGTCGACGATTGAACATCCGGCGGTGGGCCAGGTGTGCGCCGAGCTGGAACGGCGGGGCGCGCAGGTGACCTATGTGCCGGTTTCGGGCGCGGGCATCGTTGATCCGGATGATGTGCGGCGGGCTCTGCGGCCGGAAACGGACCTGATCAGCGTGATGTCCGTGAATAATGAGCTGGGCACGATTCAGCCGATTGAGGAACTGGCGCAGTTGGGCGTGCCGGTGCATTCGGATTCCGTGCAGGCGCTGGGGAAGATTCCGATGACGCCGATCGCGCTGCGGTCATTTTCTGCCCACAAGATCTATGGGCCCAAGGGCGTGGGAGCTTTGGTGATGCGCGGTGGCGTGACGCTGGAAAGTACCTACTTTGGCGGCCGGCATGAGCGCGGGCGGCGGCCGGGGACGGAGAATCTTTCGGGCGCGGTGGGCTTTGGCGCGGCGGCGACGGAGTTGGGTCACGATCATGAGCCGATGGTGGCGCTGCGGGACCGGCTGGAGCAGGGAATTCTGGACCGGGTGCCGCAGAGCTTTGTGAATGCGGGCACGGGTCCGCGCGTGGGGAACACTACCAATATCCGGTTCGACGGCGTGGAAGGCGAAGCGATGCTGATCGCGCTGGACTTGAAGGGCTTTGCGGTGTCGAGCGGGGCGGCCTGTTCCAGCGGCAAGGTGGAGCCATCGCATGTGCTGATGGCGTTGGGTTTGAGCAAGGATCAGGCGCGGGGGAGCATCCGGTTTTCGGTGGGCCGGACGAATGATGCGGCTCAGGTGGATGCTCTGGTGGAGGCGGTGGCGACGGTGGCGGCGCGGTTGCGGAAGTTGTCGCCGGTTTACGTGGGCGTGTAGGGGCCCGAAGGTGGCGCAGGCTGTCAGCCTGCAGGCGGAGTTCACTCCGCCCCGGGGTTGCTAAGAAGAGGCGGTGGTGCGGGGCTCGACCGGGCGGGACTGAAGTCCCGCTGCAGGCTGACAGCCTGCGCCACCATTGGTTGGTCGAGTTTAGGAAAAGGTTTTCACGATGGCGGTGTTGGAAGTACAGAATTCGGTGGGGGAGCGGGCGGTGACCGGCACGGAAGCGCCGATTGCGGTGGCCATGTCGGGTGGCGTCGATTCGTCCGTTGTGGCTGGGCTGCTGAAGCGGCAGGGGCATGCGGTGGTGGGCCTCACCATGCAGCTGTGGAACCAGCAGCGGCTGCCGGATCTGGCTTCGGACAAGGCGAGCGGGCGGTGCTGCTCACTGGATGATGTCTATGATGCGCGGGCGGTGGCGGGGCATCTGGGGATCCCGTATTACCTGGTCAATTTTGAGGACCGCTTTGAGCAGAGTGTCGTGAAGCCGTTTGTGGATAGCTACCTGCGCGGAGAGACACCGATTCCGTGCACGCTGTGCAACAACTTCGTCAAGTTCGACCAGTTTCTCGACATGGCCGACGCGGCGGGGGCGGACAAGATCGCCACGGGGCACTATGCTCGGCTGTGGTTCGACGATGAGAAGCAGCGCTGGCAGATGGGGCGCAGTGCGGATTCCACCAAGGACCAGACGTACTTCCTGTGGGGCCTGACGCAGCCGCAACTGGCACGGGCGATGTTCCCGTTGGGGGGCATGATCAAGACCGAGGTTCGGGAACTGGCGCTTGCCCTGGGGCTGCCGGTGGCGGAAAAGCCGGATAGTCAAGAGATCTGCTTTGTGCCGAATGGCGACTACGCTGCGTTTATCGATGCGTACTTTAAGGAGCAGGGAATGGCTCCGGCGGCGACGGAGGGCGAGATTGTCTCTACTTCCGGCGAACGGTTGGGGATGCATGGCGGGACGCATCGCTATACGGTGGGCCAGCGGCGGGGGTTGGGGATTGCGGCGAAGGAACCGCTCTATGTGATTTCCACCAATCCGATGACGCAGCAGGTGATCGTGGGGCGGCCGGATGATCTATTGCGGGCGGAGTTTACCGTCCGGGACGTGAACTGGGTGTCGATGGCGGAGCCTGATGTGCCAGTGCGTGCCGAGGTACGAATTCGGAACAAGCACGCACCGGCTCCGGCGACGGTGATGGCGCTGCCGGGCGGTCGAGCGACGGTCCGGTTTGATGAAGCGCAGCGGGCGGTGACGCCGGGGCAATCGGCGGTGTTTTATGGCGGGGAGTTGGTGCTGGGCGGGGGCTGGATCGAGTAAACGGGCCGGACTTTTGAGGTCCGGCCCGAAGGAGGGATGAGCTGGGCTCTTGCTAGATGCGGCGCCCCTCACCCGAGAAGTTGCCTCCCTTGTCGGCGGAGATGGCGAAGAACGACGCTCCGCCGGAGGTGACGACGAAATCGAGCTTCGATTCACCGCTGCCGGGGAAGACGGTGGTGGCGGTTCCGGAGCAGTCGGGATTTACGACGTAGGTGCCGGAGAAGGATACGTTGCGCATGACGCTGGTTCCGATGACTAGCGTCTCGGCGGTGACCGTAAACTTGCCATTGCCATCCTGGGTCTGAATGCCGACGACGGCGAAGCTCTGGACGCCGTCCGGCGTGCCCGCGATGCCCACGCGGTCATGCAGGGGTTCTGAGCCTGCGCTGCGGGCATGGCCAACAGCGCGATAGCAGCCAGTCCGGAAACGCGGATGATGTTGTTGAAATTCTTCATGGTGAGTTCTCCTAAGGGTCTTGATTTTTCTACCGGTGGCTTCGGCAGCCGCCGGTGACAGAACCAGAGTGAGGCTGAAGGGCGGTGCGCGGGGAGTTGCCGCGGAGTTAACGACGGTGGAGTTAACCGTTAATGCTTAGATTCTAAAAGGTCGCTCAGGTTCATCCGCTGCCGGACCCGGTGGAGCATCGCAGCATAGCGCGGGTTTTGGCCGAGGAAGTGGAAGCCGAAATCGAACCGGGCGTAGATGAGATTCAGGTCATGATCGGCCAGTGCCTGCTCCAGGGCGGCTTCGGCGGGCCCGGCTTCGTCCAGGGCGGCGTACATCAAGAAGAACGTCAACGGACTGACGTAACTGGTCTTGGACTGCTGCTGCATGCGCGCCAGGATGCGGCGCGCGTCGGGGATCCGACCGGACTGGGCATACAGGACCGCTAAGTGGGCGATCACCGGGCCATCCGGTGGTGCGGCTTCCAGTACCTGAATGGCTTCCTTCAACTCCTGGCGGAACGCATGCGCCAAGGCCAGACCCAAGGCCATGGCCCCACTGCCGGGCTCCCCAGCGCCCAAACGGCGGAATTCAGCGATCGCTTTATCGGCATCGCCGGAAAAGATCCACAACCAGGGAACGCCAGCGGCGAAAGAAAGGGAGAGCGGATCCATCTGTTGTGCAAGCCGAGCCTCGCGGATGGCCTCTTCAAATTTGGCTTGCGGCAGCAGTACATTGCTGGCAAATGCGTTATGGGCCGCCGCACTGGGGCCGGAGGCGAGAGCCAGCCGGAAATCGGCCTCGGCACCCGCCCAATCCCAATCGTAACGGCCCCGGACCGACGCCAGTACCGCGCGCGCTTCCGAGAGCGATGGGTCCGCCACCAAGGCTTCCGAGGCGTACCGCCGGGCGCATTCCATGGAGGCTGCCGGAGCCTGCAGCCCAAACATGCCCTGCATCAGGCAGGTGACCGCCAGCCCGATTTTGGGTAATGGGTAGTTGGGGTCAATCGCCAGGGAGCGACGGTAGAGTTCTCGGGCGCGATCGAGGCCTCCGGGCGACATTCGGCCTAGCTCCTGCTTGCCTTTCAGGTAAAGCGTAAATGCCTCCGGATTGGCCGTGTACTGCCGGGTCAGCCGCTGTTCCTGCTCGCCCGAAAGGGGCACGCGGAGGTTGGCGGCAATGGCCTGGGCGAGGTCGGATTGCAGGCTGATGGAATCGGTGATTTGGCGGTCGAACGTCTGGGACCAGCGGTGGAAGCCGTCGGCCACCTGGATCAACTGCGCGGTTACGCGAATGCGGTCCCCACTGCGGCGCACGCTGCCTTCCACCACGGCTGCTACACCCAGACGGGCACCGATCTGCTTGACGTCGAGGCTTTTGCCTTGGAACGAGAAGGCGGAGGTGCGAGACACGACGCGGAGTCCGCCGGAGCGGGTTAAGGCGTCGGTTAATTCTTCGGTCAGGCCGAGACCCAGGTAGTCTTCATGCGGATCGCCGGTTAAGTTCTCAAACGGCAGGATCACCACGGATGTGAGCGGTGGTGAGCGCCAGGGAAGGCCGCGCCAGAAGGCGATGCCGCCCGCAGCTAGGGTAACCGCGACAAGTGCCTCCCACAGCCAACGCCTACGCCACCGGCCTGAGGTGGGGGTAGCTGCGGTCGGGATGGAAGGCGAAGGCGCATCCAGTGCGGCTGCCGCAGTGGGAGTTTCCGCGGTGGCCGTATCCGCTGGAGCGGGCCGCCACTCAAACGTTGGCACATAGGCGCCTTTGGGGAGCGCGATGCGCAGCGTCCCGGGAGCAGCTTCGGCTTCGTACTCGGCCAGCCGCGCGCGCAGTTTGACGGCCTCGACGCGGACGATCGGATCTGCTTTAGGGTCAAAATCGGCGGTGCGGTCAAACACCGCTTCCCCCAGCGTGTACTCCTTGATATGCGCTTGCCGGCCCGCCAGCGTTTCCTCGACCACATACTGCAGGAAACGCCGGGAGCGTGTGGCGGACGCAAACGCTCTGCTGGCCAGCATGGCCGTTAGGGCGGCGCGGATGTCGGGCTCAAGAACAGAAAGCACCACTAACAGTATGGGCTACCCGCTGCTCGGCTCGAAGGCTTGCTGGGCGGACAAAGAGGGCGTGCTAACGTCGCCGGTTAGCTTCCCGCCGGGAACCAATAATCCCAAGGTTGATCAGCTAGTAGCGGTCGCGACCGCCGCCCTCGTAGCCGCCGCCACCACCGTAGCCGGCACCGCCACCACGGGGGCCGCGATCACGGAAGCCACCGCCGCCGGGGGTGGTCGGCCGAGCTTCATTGACCACCAGCGCCCGGCCCATCAACTGCCGGCCATTGCAGGCGTTGATCACTTGAGTGGCGGCGCTGTCGTCGGTGATCTCGGCAAAGCCGAAACCGCGGGACTTGCCCGAGAACTTATCGCGCATCACCTGCACGGAATCCGCCGTGGCGCCGGCTTGGGCGAATAACGCCTGGATGTCGTCTTCGGTGGCCCCGAAGGGTAGGTTGCCTAAAAAGAGCCGCATGGCTCACCTCACTTTCGTCAGATCCCTGATCTCCACACACTTTCGAGCTGAAGATCAGCGAACCCAAACGAAATACGAGACGCCCACTCCAGACCGTTCGCCCTGAGCATGCCACAGATCGGGCTTTCTGTCTAGAGTTTTTCGCGACCTGGGTGTACCGTTCAAGTGCATGCAAATGGACGCGGTTCCGGTTCTAATCCGGTGGCAAATCCATTACCGGGGTGTACTCATTCCACCTAGCTTGTCCGCCTCGCCGCCAGCCAGTCGGGGGTAGCGGGTGGAATAGGCTTCCAGATACTTCAAGCCCGCACCGGTGTTGTAGATCACGATCCGTTCGTCAGGCTTCAGGAAGCCGTTGTCGAGCAGCTTCTTGAGGGCGGCGACGCAGGCGGCTCCTTCCGGAGCGGCGAAGACGCCATCGAGGGTGGCCAGTTCGATGCCGGCATCCAGCGACTCTTCGTCGCTGACCGCGATGGCTGTGCCGCCGGACTTGCGCACTGCTTCGAGAACCAGATAGTCGCCCAGCGGCTTGGGGAC
>JAPKYX010000166.1 GCA_026394075.1 Acidobacteriota bacterium | reverse complement strand
GCGAACGGCAATCCGGGCCGAAGGCGAACGGTGTCGGAGCGTAGCGACGCTGGCTTTTCGATTCTGCCGTAAGTGTTCGTCTTCGTCAAGAGAAACCTGTCCGGAGCGCAGCGGAGGTGGGCTACTGGTAGCGGAGAAAGGGGTGCGGGGAAAGGGGCAGCAGCCCTTTGCCCCGCTCAGTCTGGCAGAAACCTCCGAGCGATAGCTCGGCACGCTACAGCTGGTTGATGGCGCGATCATGCCGGTTAGCTCGACTGCTGGGCGGCTCGTTTCTTGCGCATGGAATCGCCGCGCATGTCGATGCGGTGGGCGTTGTGAACCAAGCGATCCAGGATGCCGTCGGCGGCTGTGGGATCGCCGATTTGTTCGTGCCAGCGGGCAACGGGAAGCTGCGAGGTGAGGATGGTTGAGCGCGTTTGATAGCGATCTTCGCAGATTTCCCAGAAGTCACGGCGCTCGGTTTCGGCGAGCGGCTGCATGGCCCAGTCGTCGATGACGAGCACGTCGATGCGGCTCAAGCGTGCCAGCAAACTGCGCAAGCTGCCGTCGGCGCGAGCGATGGCGAGATCGCGGAACAGCGCTGGGGCGCGCAGGTACAGGGCCGAGTAGCCATCACGGCAAGCCTTCTGGGCTAGTGCGCAGGCGACGAAGCTTTTGCCAACGCCGGTGGGCCCAAGCACGAAGATGTTCTCGTGTTGTGCGGCCCAAGCCGACTTCTGCGCCAGCGCGCGGATCACGCTTTTATCCAAGCCCCGCGACGAGCGATAGTCGATGTCTTCGATGGCAGCGCCCTTGAGTTTGGCCGCGTGCAAGCGCCGCGCCAGCGCTTGATTCTCACGCCAGGTCCATTGTTGATCGACCAACAAGCCGAGCCGTTCGAGGAAACTTAGCTCGCGCGAAGCCGGGTCTTGTTCCTGTGTCTTGAGCGCATCCACCATGCCGCCGAGCCGCATGGATATCAGTTTTTCCATCATGGGTTCTTGTAACATTGGTGGCTCCTTATTCGAAGTATTTGGCTCCGCGGATGTTGTCGTGCGGCGGCGTGGATATTGGCGGGGGAGACAGCACCGGCGCTTGATCGAGCGAGTTCCGCAAGATGGATTCGACGCTCTTGTAACGGCACGCGCCGGTAAGCAGCGCACGCTCCGAAGCCGCTTCGACACGCTGCGCGGAGTACTTCTCCGCCAACCGGATGATGCCCAGGCAACTGCGGTAACCCATCTCGGGATGCGGCTTGTCGTTCATGATGCGCTCGAACAGCCGTGCCGTGTGCGGGCCAATCGTTTCGGCCCAATGCACCATCCGCGACGGTGTCCATTCCAGATGCGCACGATGGCTGGCGGGGCGATGTTCCTGGTTGGTGACGGCTTTCCCGCGACCGCGATGACGCAGATGCGACGCCACACGCATGCCTTTGTGCAGAATCTCCACCGTCGTCGGCGTCGAACGGATCTCGACTAGCTCCTGCACCAGGTTGTAGGGCACGCTGTAAAGGTTCGAGTCGAACGCAACGTGATAGTCAATGTTCACGCGGGCGCGCGACCACTGGCTCATGTCGAACGGCTCCAGTGGCAGCGGCTTCAGCGCGGGCCGGTCGATAGCTTCGAATAGGCTAGCGCGCGTGCCGTCCTGTTTGCGGAATGGCCGATGGTTCAGCTTGTTGAGTAAGTCACGGATCGCTTCATTCACTTCTTCTAGCGCGAAGAACTTACGATGCCGCAGCGCCGCCACGATCCAACGCTGGGCTACTTGGACGGCATTCTCCACCTTGGCCTTGTCACGTGGCTTGTACGGCCTCGCGGGCACAATGCCGAAGCCGCAATGCTGCGCGAAGTTGTAATAGGTCGGGTTCAGATCCGGATCGTAACGATGCGCCTGGGCCACGGCCGTCTTGGCGTTGTCGGGCACCACCAGCGCCGGAATGCCGCCGCAATGTTCGAACGCATGAACATGCGCTCGCAACCACGCTTCCATCTGCATGTCGCGCGTTGCCTCGGCCCACGTGTAGCTGCTAGCACCCAGCGTGGCCACGAACAAGGGTGCTTGCCACACTTCGCCTGTGTGCCGGTCATGCACGGCAATCGTCGCGCCCGCCCAATCGACGAATAGTTTCTCGCCCGCCTTGTGCTCTTGTCGCAACACCACATCGAGCTTCTTACGCCATCGCTGATACAGCTCGCAGAAGCGCGAGTATCGATAGCCCTCCGGGTTCACCTGCCGGTACTCTTCCCACAACAACTGCAACGTGACGTCCCTGTGCTGGCGTAGTTGTTCGTGGATCGCGACGAAGTCTGGCGTGCGCGTGGCTTTGTCGGCGGGCCGGGCAACTTCCGGCTGTGGGAATAGCGTCGCGATCAGCTTCGCTTCATTCCAATCTTCCGGCAACGGCCATGTGAGGCCCGCCGCCTCAGCCCGCGTCAGGTACTTGTGAACCGTGCTCACCGCGATCGCGCAACTTCGCCCGATCTGCTGGTAGCCCAGTTTGAGTTCATATCGGAGGCGCAACACCTCCCGGATTTTCCGCATGGACAATCTCCTGGCCGGCACTTTGGTCCTCCCTTTGGAGGGCCCATTGTGCCGAGTTCATGTCCAACGCCGCCGCCCTGTGGAAATCATTCCGGGCCATCGCGAAAACCATTCCGGGATCGAGCGAAAACTGTTCGCCTTCCCACCGGAATAACTGTTCGCGATCACCCCGGAATCCCGTTCGTCTTCACCCCGCAATTGTTTTCGCGTTCACCCCGGAACCCTGTTCGCCTTCGCCCGGAATCCGCAATATGGCTCGGCCAAGGCTCTACCATAGGATCAATGCCAGCGGAAGTTAGCAGATTGTAGACGATCTGGCGAGGAGTCGTTTTGATGTCGCCCTCGAAGATCACTCCATTGATTCGGGCCGCCGCGCGTTTCATGAACTCTTCGACATTCTTCCGATACTGGTTGTCTTCCGGCCATCCCGCAATGACAGAATTTGCCCATCTCACAACCTCTCCATCCGGACCCGGCTGCAACGTCACCGCACGCATGACAGCCTTCGAAAGCTCATCCATCGATTGATTCTCGGTCGCAATGGCTGCCGCAAGTTTGAAAAGTCCCAAAGAGGATTGAAAATACTGCAGTCCCGCATCCTTGAAGTCGCAGTTATCCAGCAATCGGCCAAGCAAGCCAATCTCCGTTGCAATTTCCACCACCGGCTGGGATGCTAGCCAGCGGAAGCGTGATCGTGCAGTGGCTTGGGCCAGCCTAAGCGATTGTTTGTATCGCCGGTGGGCAGCAAGAAGGCTATCTGAGAGTTGAAACGAAAGCACCGCCAACCAAACAGGATCATCTCCTCTGTTCATGTGTGCCCGCCAGCTCATCAGAAGTCCGGACGTCCTATAAACTGCCACACCCAACTCGGCAGCTCTACGGGTTATCTGTGCGAAGAGGTGAAGGTGTCTTGGATTGCGTTTGGCGATTTCGCACAGTTTCAGCGCCGTCGCAAGCTTCTTGTCTGCGAGTCGCGCCTGAGGCGTCGCGTCGCATTTCACCATTTGCGCCCATTCCAATTCGCCCGCCTGAAGAATCGCATTGAAATGAATGTCTATAAATCCTGCCGCGCTCGAACGGGCAGCCACCCCGTTTATCGCATCTAAGGCTCCGGTGATATCACCGCCCTTTCGCTGTTGGAATGCCGCCTGCAGTTCCAGATGGAACCCCTTCTTGTGGAGATCTTCAGCCACCTCTGTGATCCGTCCGGTTGGCTGTGAGGCCATCGCATCGACAAACTCGATGGGCCTGGTTCCCAGCAATATGCGGCTTACGACGACCATCTGAGCCTTCGTTAGATCGCGAAGAAGTTGGCTCCTGTCAGGCGAGTCAGGCAGCAAGACGTTCGCCGTCGGGATTCGTACGGTGAGGCTCTTGTGCCGTGCGATAAGGCATCCAACACGTTCTCATCGAGCTGGATAGCACTCCAAAACAACTTCTGGGCCGCTACGTCTGCATGAAATAGGAACGTTGGCTGGCGAAGCTGCCGAGCGAGGTAGTCTGCAGAGTCCAGCTCAAGCTTCTGTGAGACAAACGTGCCGTCCGCCGAATACGCCGTGTGCCGCGAGCCCTTGAGCTGAACATTGAACTGAAGGCCTGTGCTCTCGCCGTTGCGGAACACTTCGACAATATAATCCCACCCATAGTCGCGTTTGCTGGGGTTTACTGTCCAATCAGCGAACGCGGACTGAAGGATTGCATCCGCTTGAGTGTCCGTGATGTGCTGTTCTGGCCTTTTCACAGTAATCAATCAGTTCAATCGTGCCAGAGTTGACACTTCACGTTCACAGGATTGAGTTGATCGTGACCTCCGCTCAGCATGTGAAACCTGATTGCCTACATTGATCAAGATGTTTCGTTCGCCCGAGGCACTTAGGGAGCAACTCGGGCGGACATAGAGATGACAACTGCTAAGCCCGTGCGGCGATAGCGGGCTCTTCTTCAAAATCCCCCGTCGGCAGGTCGACGCCTTCCCAGCGGGCGACGACGGCGGCGGCCAGGCAATTGCCGAGCAGGTTGACGCTGGTGCGGGCCATGTCCATGAAGGCGTCGACGCCCAGGATCAGGGCGACGCCTTCCATCGGCAGGCCGAAGGTGGCGATGGTGCCGGTGAGGATCACGAGCGATGCGCGGGGTACCGCGGCGACGCCTTTGGAGGTCAGCATCAAGGTCAGCATCATGAAGATCTGCGTCGAGACTGGCAGTTCGATGTGGGCGGCTTGGGCGACGAAGACGCTGGCCAGGGCCAGGTAGAGCGTTGAGCCGTCCAGGTTGAAGCTATAGCCCAGCGGCAGCACAAACGTCACGATGTGTTTGGGGACGCCGAAGCGTTCCATGCGGTCCAAGGCTTGCGGCAGGGCTGCTTCGCTGGAGGCGGTGGAGAAGGCCAGCAGCCAGGGCTTCCAGGCCGCCTGCACGAAGCGCCGCATGGGGATGCGGGCGATGACGATCACCGCGCCCAGCACCAGCACCACAAAGACGATCAGCGCCAAGTAGAGCGTGCCGACCAGTTTGGCCAAGCCCACCAGTGAGCCCAGGCCGTTCTTGCCTACGGTGACGGCAATGGCGGCACCGGCGCCCAGCGGGGCCAGGTAGATGACGTATTCGGTGTACTTGAACATCACTTCCATCACTGATTCGCACCAGTGGACGATGTCCTTGCTCTTTTCGCCCACTGAGACGCAGGCGATGCCGAACAGTACGCTGAAGATGACGATTTGTAGTACGTCGCCGGAGGACATGGCTTCGATGATGCTCTTGGGGAACATCTTTTCCATGGTTTCGGCAAAGGTGAGTTTGGTTGCCGTCAACTGTGCGGCACCGGCTCCCGGCAGCGTCAGGCCGTCACCCGGGCGGAACACGTTCACCATCACCAGGCCGATCACTAGCGCGAGCGAGGTGGCCACCAGGAAGTAGCTCATCGATTTGGCGCCAATGCGTCCCATCGTGTTGACGTTGCCCGATTTGGCAATGCCGTAAACCAGTGAGGCGAAGATCAGCGGCGCGATGATCGATTTGATCAGGCGGATGAAGATGTTCGACACCACCGACAACTGGACGGCGAACGACGGTGCCAGGGCACCAATCGCGATGCCGGCGACGGTGGCGATGATGATCCACGTCGTCAAAGAAATCTTTCTCATCGACTCTCCTCAAGCGGGGGCGCCAGTCAGTTTAGCGCTCGCCCCATTTCAACTTTTCCCGCAAAACGTCAAAGAATAGCAGTTTTGGCGGTCGAATCAGATGGACGGCATGGTCCGAACGGCGGCACAACACGTGATCGCCCTTCTTGAGAGGTTCGCCGACTTGACCATCAATCGTCAACCAGGCATCGTTGTCTTCGGCCAGATTGGCCAAATTTACTTCGCTTGAGGCGGGGACGATGACGGGACGGTTGGTCAACATGTGGGGGCAGATGGGGGTGAGCGCCAGCGCCTCAACGGTCGGGAAAATGATGGGTCCGCCGGCGGACAGCGAATAAGCGGTGGACCCAGTGGGCGTGGCCAGTAGCGGCAAACGAAATGCCGGTCCACGCGCGCTTCCAGATCGATCATGCGGGCCAGCGCGGCTTTGGTGATCACCACGTCGTTCAGCGCGTGATAGGTGGAGATCGCCTGGCCTTCGCGGTGCACTTCGCAGGCCAGCATGCGGCGGGTGCCGATGCGTTGTTCGCCGTTCAACGCCCGGGCCAGTTCAACGTAGATCTCTTCCACCGTGATCGCGGTCAGGAAGCCGAGGCCACCCAGGTTCACAGGGAACAGCGGAATCTCGCGACCCTTCACTGCCCGGGCGGCCGACAGCAGCGTGCCATCGCCGCCCAGTACGATCACCATCTGGGTGCCGTCCGGGACTTCGTCGCGGGCGATGGCGGTGACGCCGGGTGCATAGGCGGCGGTTGATTCATCACACCGCGCGGTGATGCCACGGGCGGCCAGCCAGGCCAGCAGTTCCGGCACCAGTTCGTAGGCCGCGGCTACGCCGGGCTTGGACACAATACCGATTTGCGTGGTCTTGTTCATTCGGTCAACGCCTTTTGATCGCGGCCCCCGTCAGCATTGGTTTGACGCCAAGCATGCAGCAGAAACTCGCGATTGCCTTCAGCGCCTAGGATGGGTGAGTCTATCAGGTCTGTCAAGAAGCCAAGTTGCTCGACAAACTCGCGTACCTTTCGGCAGGCCGCTTGGTGGAGCTCTGGTTCGCGCACAATGCCGCCCTTGCCCACCTGTTCCCGGCCCACCTCAAACTGCGGCTTGATCAGGATGACCATCTCGCCGTCGGGTGCCAGTGTGCCCGCCATGGCCTCGGCGATCAAGGTGACGGAGATGAAACTGACGTCGGTGACGATCAGCGACACGGGCTCGCCTAGATCGGCTGGGGTCATCTTGCGGGCGTTGAGATGGTCCTTGACGACGACGCGGGCGTCGGTCTGGAGCTTCCAATCCAGCTGCGTGGTGCCGACATCGATGGCGAACACTTTGGCCGCGCCGCGCTGGAGCAGGCAATCGGTGAAGCCGCCGGTGGAGGCACCGACATCGGCGCAGACCAAGCCCCACGGGTCAATCCGCCAATGGTCCAGCGCACCGGCCAGCTTAAAGCCGCCGCGGCTGACGTAGGGCATCTGGCCCAACAGATCGATGCGGCAGGTGGAGGCGTAACTGTGGCCCGGCTTGTGGGCTTTCTGGCCGTCCACCATCACGGAGCCAGCCAGGATCAACGCCTGCGCTTTCTCGCGCGACGGAGCTAAGCTCCGCTCCACAATCAGGACATCCAGCCGTTGGCGCATCTCAAGTCTTGCGGCGCACGATCAAGTCGGCGATGCCGCGCAGCGGGTCGCCACGTTCGCCAAAGATCGACAGCGCTTCCCACGCCGCCACGCGTTCGTCTTCGGCCATCTTCTTGGACCGGTCCAGGCCATAGACGGCCGGGAAGGTGATCTTGTGCTGGGCGGCGTCCTTGCCGGCGGTTTTGCCTAACTCCTCCGACGACGCTTCGACATCCAGGATGTCGTCGACGATCTGGAAAGCCAGCCCCGTGTGCTCGCCATAGGCCGTTAGCGCGGCCAGTTCCTCCGGAGAGGCACCGGCATAGATGGCCCCCATGCGCACGCTACAGCGCAACAGAGCGCCGGTCTTCGCCCGGTGGATCATCTCCAGGCGCTCCGCGGTAGGCGGCTGGCCTTCGCCTTCAATATCGTGGACCTGGCCCGCGATCATGCCGCCATTGGTGCCGGCGGCTTGTGCGACTTCCACCACCAGGCGCGCCCGCACCTGATCACTGGCGTGCGGCAGGCTGGCCAGAATCTCAAAGGCTAGCGTGCACAACGCATCGCCGGCCAGAATGGCCATGGCACCGCCGAAGACCTTGTGACAGGTCAGGCGGCCGCGGCGGTAATCGTCGTTGTCCATGTCCGGCAAGTCGTCATGGATCAGCGAATAGGTGTGGATCAGTTCCAGCGTGCAGGCCGCGTCGGCGATGCCCGGCGCGTTGTCGCTGACCGCGGCGGCGGCCTCAATGGCCAGCACTGGGCGGATGCGCTTGCCACCGCCAAACAGGCTGTAGCGCATGGCTTTGTGGATGGTGGCCGGATCGGCTGTTTCCGGGGGAACCCAGCGCTCGAGGGCGGCCTCGACCTGGGGCAAGAACCGCTTCATCCCTGGCGCGGCGAACTGGCGCCGCTGGGCGTGGGGAAAGGCTCCGGGGTCACGGTACTGCCTTTGCGGATCAGCATCTCGACGCGCGTTTCGGCCTCTTCCAGCTGCTTGCGGCAAACCTGGGAGAGCTGCATGCCTTTTTCGAACAGCTCCAGCGCGCGCTCAAGCGGGACTTCGCCGCTTTCCAGTTCTTCCACCACCGCTTCCATCTCGTCCAGGCTGCGCTCGAACGACTGAGCCGTTACCGCCGTGGGCGCGGGGGTCTTGTTGGGAGTCTTTTCCGTCACTCGACTCCTGTTTTAGCATGCGGAGTTCGTCGAGCGACAGTTCCCGGTACCGGCCCACCGGTAAGTCGCCGATCGAAAGCGACCCAATCCGGGTCCGGACCAGCTTCTCGACGCGGCTGCCCACCGCCTCCAGCATACGCCTCACTTGCCGGTTGCGGCCTTCGGTGATGATGATTTCAAGAAACGAATGCGTCTCATTCTCCATCAGGCGGCGCACCTGGGCCGGGCGCGTCGGCCCGTCATCGAGCGTGACGCCTTGGGCCAGCATCGCGATCGCTTCGTCGCTGACTTGGGGGCGGCATTTCACCTGATAGGTCTTGGCGACGTGAAACTCCGGGTTGGTCAGCCGCTCAGCCAGTTGGGTGTCGTTGGTGAGCAGCAGCAGGCCGCTGGAATCCTGGTCCAGTCGGCCAACGGGTGAGATGAACTGTTCGATACCGGCCAGCAGATCGTAGACCGTGGGGCGGCCCTCCGGGTCCTTGTAGGTGGTCAAGTACCCGGTGGGCTTGTAGAGCAGCAGATAGAGCCGCTTCTGCCGCGTGAGCGGCTGGCCATCGAAGGTGACGCGGTCCTGGCTGAAGGTCACCCAATGGTCGGGGTTCTCGATCACCCGGCCATTCACCGCGACGCGCCCGGCATGGATCCAGGATCGCGCTTCGGTGCGAGAACCCAGGCCAGCTTTGGAGATCACGCGTTCCAGCGTCTTCTGCGGCTCATTGCGTTCTGGTGGTGGCGGCACGCGCTGCTTCATCGGCTCTCCGGCACGGGCAGATAGACGGGCTCGAATTCGCCCTTGGCCGAAAAAACAGCCACCCCATGAGGTGGTGCGCCCGCTGGCAAGTCAAAGGTAATGGATGGGCCGGATTGCCGGGCCCGGGCCACCATCGGGTGAAAGCGCATGCCGTTCTCGCCGGTATAGCGGACCAGTTCTTCCACCAGCACTACGTCGGCTCCGTGTGGTGCGTTGATGGTCAGCTTCCCCTTTCGTCGCTTCAGGCTCACTTTGGGGGTGGGGCCACGGGGTGTCTCTAGACGCTCCTGCAGGCGGGTCTCCAGGCGCTCCCAGGCGGGGATGGTGCGGGAGCGGGGCCCGCCGGTGGTCATGGCTTGTCCATCGATCACCATCAGCGGAATTCCCGGCTCCCCTGCTTCGCGCCAGCGGGCTGCCGAGGCGGCATTGGTGAGCGGGTCCGGCACGGGGATGTTTTGGTGATACATCACCACGATGAGATCCTGGCGGCGGTAGCGTTCGAGCGCGGCATCCACGGCGAAGCTGGACGCCACGCACGGCGGACAACCGGCACCCGTGAAGACTTCCAGCATCACCGTGTGCCCGCCGGACGGACGCTCGAAGTGAGTCACCTGCACCGGGTTCGGCGACACTTGACGGTAGAGCGTATCCACTTCGGCCCGCAGAATGTCATTTTCGGGGGCCAGCTTTTCTTCGATCACCAGCGAGAGATATTTAATTCGGGGCCGGTCCGCTTCGGGTACCGCGGCAGCCAGCTCCGCTGCCCGTTGACGCAAGGCGGGCAGGCCTTGTTCAGCGGCCAACTCCAGCATGGCGCGCCGGATACGCTCCGATCCGGGGGTCCGTGGATACTGCTTCAGCACCTGTTCCAGCGCGGCCATGCGGGCGGCGGGGTCGGCCAGGCGGCGGGCTTGTTCAAAGGCGCGCTGGTCTGGCGGCAGTAGTTGGGCCAGCAGCAGCGCGATCAGAGCACAGTGCATGCTCTATGATCGCTGGTAGAGAGTCCCCGGGCCAAAGCCCCCGGTGGATGTTGGTGGACTGAAGTGGGGAATCGATAACTTGGCGCTGCTTATTCGCGGAGCCCGGCAGCTGTTGACGCTGCGCGGCTCCTCGTCGCCCCGTCGTGGGAGCGAGATGGCGGAACTGGCGATCATTGAGGATGGCTCCCTGCTGATCTCCGACGGCCTGATCCGGGAAGTGGGCCCTTCGCGCCGCATTGAGAATCTGGCCGTTGCTCGCGAGGCTCACGAGATTGATGCCACGGGCCATGTCGTGATGCCCGCCTTTGTCGACTGCCGGACCAATTTGTTCGACGCGGCGCGGCGAGGACGGCCGGGCCTGACGCCGGCGCGCCTGGAACTGGAGGCCCGGGAACTGCTCCGCCACTTCATCCGCCACGGCACGCTGACCGCCGGTGTGCACACGGCCGACGCGCGGGAACTGAAGCTGCTGGCACCGCTGAGTGCCAATCTGATGGATCTGTTGGCGCTGGAGGCACCGCTGGCCGAAGCGGCGGCGGTGGGCGGCCTGCCGGGTGCCGGCCGCGTGCGGGAGGCCGTGGCCCGCAGCGCCCGCTACTGTGAGGACCCGCGCGAAGAACTGGATCTGCTGGCTGGTTCAACTACAACTGCATTGCTGCGCCCGCAGGCGCCCTATCTGCGGCACCTGATCAACATGGGTGCGGCGATCGCGCTGACGAGCGGCTTTGGCGAAGCGGCGCGCGGCGTCTTTAGCATGCCGGTGGTGATGGCGGAGGCCTGTTCTGAGCTGGAACCGGCGGAGGCGGTGGTGGCCTCGACGATCAACGCCGCTCATGTGCTGGGCGTTCCGCGGCTGGTGGGGTCGCTGGAGGTGGGCAAACAGGCCGACGTGCTGCTGCTGGACATTCGCGACTACCGCGACTTGTTCCGGCACGCGGGTGCGAATCTGGTATCAAAGGCGATCAAGCGCGGACGCCTGGTCTATCAACAAGGAGCCGTCGAATGGCCCGACGACTAATCGAAGCTGTCCCCAACTTTTCCGAAGGGCAGGACCCACGCATTGTGGGCCGCATCGCCAACGTCATGGCCGCGGTCCCCGGTGTCACCGTGCTGGACCAGACCTCCGACATCGACCATCACCGCAGCGTGATCACCTTTGCCGGTGCGCCGGAGGCCGTGCTGGAAGCCGGTATCCGAGCCGTGGGCGAAGCGGCCAGCCTGATCGACCTCCGCCTCCACGTGGGCGTCCATCCGCGCGTGGGCGCTTGCGATGTGCTGCCGTTTGTTCCGGTGGAAGGCGTCACGCTGGCCGAGTGCGCTGAGCTGGCCCATCGCGCCGGGCACGAGATCTGGCGGCGGTATCAGGTGCCCGTGTTCTTCTATGAGGCAGCGGCGCTGCGGCCGGAACGGCAGCGATTGGAAGAAGTCCGGCGTGGTGGTTTTGAAGCGCTGGAAACCCGGCCCGACCTGCCGGACGTGGGCGATATCCGCCGTCACCCAACGGCCGGCGCCACCATTGTTGGCGCGCGCAAATTCCTGATCGCCTACAACATCAATCTCGCCACGGACAACGTCGCGGTGGCCAAGGAGATCGCGCGGCGCATCCGTACCTCTTCGGGTGGCCTGCCTTGCCTGAAGGCGCTGGGGCTGGTGCTGGAGGCTCGGAAGCAGGCGCAGGTTTCGATGAACCTCACCGACTTCGAAGTGACCTCGCTGGCCACCGTCTTCACCACGGTGCGGGACCTGGCAGCGGCGCAAGGCGTCGAGATCGCGGGCAGCGAACTGATCGGCCTCATCCCGCGCCGCGCCCTGGACGGCACCGCGCACCTGTACCTGCGCTGGGAACAGTTCGATGAGAGCCGTATTCTCGAAAACCGCTTGCCCGCGACCTGAGCGGCGGGATCAGCCCCGGGGCAACAGCGACACATGCGCCGAGACGATGCGCCAACCGGTGGCGAACCGGATCCAGACCTGGCTCTGGCGGCCTCGCACTTGACCGGTTGGCGTGGTGCGCGAAAACTCCAGCGTGACGCTGGCCGAGTCGCTTCCAAAGGTGACGATGTCGAGCCGGTCCACTGTGCGTGCCAGGTTGGCGGCCGGACGGCCTTTGCGGAAGGCTTCCAGTTCTTCGTGGCCATAGAGGTTCTCGGCCACGCCGAAGCGCATCACCTCGGGCGATGCCCAAAACATCGCCACCAGCGTGTCGACGTCGTTGGTCACCAGCGCTTCCTCGTACCGCGGGTAGAGCTCCCGCAGTTCCGCCACGACGGCGGGCAGATTTACTTGATCAGGTTGGATGGCCATTTAGATTGCCTCGCAATTGCCTCTACTTGCCGGTGGGGAACAGTGCCCGGTCCGGGAGAATTTGTTTGCTGATTGAACCGCTAACGGTGTAGACCGGCTCATTGACGACCTGGCTGAGCCGCAGGCGGAGCGCCACGCTACACAGGATGTAGGCGTGGACCGGGTCCATTTGCCAGCGGCTGACCAGCAGGTCCACCATGCGGCTGGTGGCGTTGCGGGCGGCGGCGGCGATGTCTTCGCCACACTCCACCACGATCCAGCAGTCGCCATGAAGGTCCGGCGCGACCGCTTCGCTTGATTCAATGAGTGGCCCTTCAAGCGGCTCATTCTTGTGAAGACGGAAGCGCAGCGTGGCGTCGAGAGGGCACTCCATGCCGTTGATGCAGACCTCGCCATCGCCCTGCGCCGCGTGGCCATCGCCACAACTGAACAGTGCCTCGGGGCAGTACACCGGCAGGTAGAGCTTGGCCCCCGCGCAGAGTTCGCGGACGTCGAGGTTGCCACCGAAGTTGCCGGGCGGCCGGGTGCGGAACTGCCCGGTTTCGGCCCGCGCCACACCCATCACGCCCAGAAAGGGCCGCACGGGCAAGATGGCCGGGGCCAGTGACCGGGTGAGGTTGCCATCGAGATTCCAATGGAACAGATACGCTTCCGAGAAGCGCTGCTTCAAGAAGCCCAGGCCCGGGGTCACGCTGGACCAGCCCCAGCCGTGGTGCCGCGTCTCCAGTACTTCGACCTCGAGGACATCGCCCGGTGCCGCGCCTTCTACGGCGATCGGTCCGGTGAGCGAATGGATGCGCGTGCGGTCAATGGTCAGGAACTGGTCCGCGGTCATGCCCGGCTGGACTTGGGCACCGCTGGCGTCCTGGCATTCGACGTGGACGGTGTCGCCCGGGGCAATGCGCAGGCGCGGGGTTAGCGTCCGGTCCCAGACGGAGTGCGTGGGAGTGGCTGAAAGGTGATGCTCGCTCATACTTTGACCCTCACCGTCATCTGCGTCTCCACCATCGCGCCGCGGGGCAGCCCACTGACGCCGACGGCCGCGCGCACATGGCGGCCCGCTTCGCCGAACAGCTCAACCAGCAGATCGGATGCGCCATTGATGACGGCCGGAGATTCCGTGAAGCCGGCCACGCTGTTGACGTAGCCGTTGAGTGAAACCACCTCGGCCACTGCATCGAGCGAGCCCAGCTCCCGCCGGATGACGGCCAGATGGTTGAGCGCGCAGGCCCGGGCCGCGGCATAGCCATCAGCCACCGTCGCCCCTTGGCCCACCACGCCGGTGATCACGCCGCCGGGGCCGGAGGAGATGGCACCGGCCAGAAACAGCAGTTCGCCGACGCGCTTGGCGGACACATAGGTGCCGCCCGGCGAGGGCGGGGGCGGCAGTTCCAGGCCTAATTCGATGAGTCGCGCGTCGGGGGTCATAACTCGCGAATCTAGCACAGGAGGCAATCACCGATACAATCGAGTCTGGATTCCCTTGAGTACACGCATCGCCAAGCTGCTGCTTTTCGCCGCCATCGGGCTGCTGTACACGCTGGTGGTGTTCAACAACCTGACGGACTTTGATTCCAACTACCAGTTTGTCCGGCACGTGCTGATGATGGACACCACATTCCCCGGCAACCGTGGCCTGTGGCGCGCGCTGCACGATCCGATGCTGCACCTAGTGTTCTATTGGTCGATCATCCTCTGGGAGTTCGTGACGATGGTGTTGTGCTGGTGGGGCCTGGCGCGGTTGCTGGCCCAACTAAAGCGTCCGGCAAGCGACTTTAACGCCGCCAAAGGGATGCCAATTCTGGCGCTGACGCTGGGGATGTTGCTGTGGCTGGTCGCCTTTCTAGCAGTGGGCGGCGAGTGGTTCCTGATGTGGCAGTCCACCCAATGGAACGGCCTGCAGACCGCATACCGCATGCTGATGATCGTGGGCTTGGTGTTGCTCCTGATGGTGCAGCCGGAGCGGGATGATCAGCCTTAGGGGCGGGCTTAGCGAATGAACTTGATCCGATGCGAGGACTGGAATTCCCGCCGCATCTCTTCCCGCTTGCGATCCATGAATGACTCACTGGATGTCGGTACGTGACGGTACTTGCCCCGGACTGAAGCAACCAGCCGCTCCCGGCCGGAAGAGGTGGCGGGCAAAGACGTTGCCATCGCGGCCAAAGCGGCGGCTAGCTCGCGCCGTTGTTCCAGATCGAGGCAACGAACCGCGTCAACGATTGATTGAACCTGTTCCGACATCACAAACCGTCCTCAAACCATCATAACCGGGCCCCACACGAACTAACTGCCTCGCGGCTGGGCCCCTACGGTAAAAACGCCGTCGTGTACGCCGTCGCCGGGTCGATTTTGCGGCGGACGATGCCGAGGGCAGTGAGCTGATCGTTGAGGGCGGCCCAGCGTTCCGGGGCCATCTTGCCGATGCTGGCGCCACTGGCGTCGTCTCCGGTAATGAAGTTTCCGTCGCGCAGCGCACCGAAGGTGAACCCGAGCTGGTCCGGCTTCTGGGCGGGGTTGGCTTTCAGGATCAGGGCGTGGGCCGGGCCGGGGTCGCGGAGGTATTCCTGCCAGCCCTTGAGCGAGGCGTGGACAAACCTCCGCACCGCCTCCGGCTGCTTTTCGGCAAAGCGTTTGTCGGCGAAGAACAGGCGGTAGGGATCGTAACCAGCGGTGCTGATCAGCAAGGTGCGATAGGTGGCGCCGGCTTGCTTGACGAAGAATGGTTCGCTGGTGATGAAGATCTGCTGGATGTAGTTGGGGTCCGCCAGGAAGTTGGCGATCGAGTGGGTGGCGGGGGTTTCGCGCACGCTCTTCAGCCCGTACTTGCTCACCAGAAACTTGAACCACGTTGCGCCCGGTTGCGCGGCCACGGTGCGGCCTTCGAGGTCCGCGAAGGTCTTCACCGGCGAGTTTTCGTGGACCATCACCGCTTGCGGATCATGCTGCATTACGGCACCGACGGCCACCACCGGCAGGCCGTTCGACACTGCCTCCAACACCTGATCGCTGGAGCCCAGCCCGAATTCGGCGCGGCCGCTGGCCACCACTTGGAACGAACTGGTGTACTGGCCCACCGGGAGGATGGTGATGTCGAGACCCTGGGCTTCGTAGTAGCCCTTGGCCAGCGCCGTGTAGAAGCCGCCGTGCTCCGGCTGGGGGTACCAGTCGGCTTGGAGGCGGATGGCGATGCGCCCATCCTTTCCCGCCGGGGGCGCGGACGATTGACAGCCGATCAAGAACACGACGGCCGTGAAGGCGAGGAGGCGAAGCAGCAGTGCAGGGATCAAGAAGGTCTCCGGTGTTGTTGGTGGCGTCCCAAGGCCGCCGCGATGGCCAGCAAGCGGGCATCGTCTCCGCGCGCGGCCATCAACTGCATGCCGCCCGCCGGGCGTCCGTCGTGAAGGTAAGGAATCGTGACCGCGGGCATGCCGGACAGGCTGCCGGGGGTCGAGTAGCGCAGCAGACGCGGGCGCGTGGGCGCATGATCCACACCCGCGGCCAGCCGTGTCACCGGCGCGGCGGGGAGCAGTAGGAGTTCATGCTCGTCCAGCAGGGCATCCATGCGGTGACGAAACTGGTGGTGAAGGACGCGCCAACCGGCCACCTCCGCTTCGGTCAAGCTCGCCCCCCATTCCAGGCGCTGACGGATGGAGGGCTCCAGGCCCGGGTGGTCACCACGATGATGGCGCGACGCTTCGGAGGCTTGGATGGGTGCGAAGATCTCTCGCGAGTTGCTCCACCATGAGACGTCCACGGTGTGGCCGGTTAGCCCCATCGCGCCCAGTTCCGCCTGGCAGCGCCGGAGGTTCTCGACGATCACGGGTTCGCAATCCGCCAGGAACTCATCGTGCACCACCGCGAAGCGGGCAGGGAACTCCGGCGTCGCTGTCACGCCAAAGATCGACCCCAGCCGCGGGCCATCTACCAGATCGCGAAAGAGCCACCCCATGGTGTCGAACGATTCGGCTAGATGCCCGCCGCCGCGCCAATCGCCCAGCCCGATGGAGGCGCGGTAACCGGCGACGCCACACAGCGCGGCGGGGATGCGAATGGAGCCCCCGGTATCGCTGCCAATGGCCGCCATCGCTGAGCCCTCCATGACGCTGGCCGCGGCACCGCTGGACGAGCCGCCGGTCAATGCGCCCGCGTCGCCCGGCTGCAGGCAGTCACCAAAGTAGGGGTTCTCGCCGGTAAGGCCATAGGCCAGCGGATGCATGTGGGTCTTGCCGACGATGACGGCTCCGGCGGTGCGCAGTTGCTCGACCAGCCAGGAATTCACTTGGGCCACGCTGTGCTCGCCTGTGAGGCCGAGCGTAGTGGGTGCGCCCGCCAGATCAAAGCAATCTTTCACCGAGACGGCCAAGCCCGCCAGCGGGCCAGAATGCTCGAGCGAGCGGTGGGCCTCGGCGCGGGTCCATTCTTCGTTGCGCCACAGGTAGGTGTTCCGGCCAAGGTTCTGGTTGGCTTGCTGGAGGGCTGCTTCCACGCGGGCGATAACCGTCTCTTGGCTCACTGGGGGCACCATGGTTGCCCTTCAGTATAGGGCAGTATGGAATGGCGACCAGCGTGTTACTGTCCAGTATGGCTATGCTTCCTCGCGTGCTCGGTGACGAGCGGCGGATGGCGGCGCTGGTGGAGTTTACCGCACGCTCATTCGTGACTTCTTTCCCTGTCCCCTTCGGTGCAGCCATTGTGGAGACAGTCAGCGGCCGGCTGCTGCTGCGCACGGTGAACGCCGTGGCCCAACAGTTCGACCCCACCTGTCATGCCGAGGTGCGGGCTATCCGGCTGGCCACCAAAAAGCTGAAGCGGTTCTCGCTGGCTGGCTACACGCTCTACACCACCTGTGAACCCTGCCCCATGTGCATGAGCGCCGCGTTGTGGGCGGGCTTGGATCGGGTCGTGTATGGCGCCACCATTGAGGATGCTGCCCGGCATTGTGACCAGATCACTGTTCCGGCCCGAGAAGTAGCCTCGCGCGGTGACCTGCGTTGCGTGGTCGAAGGCCCGGTGCTGCAGAAGGAGTGCTACGGCCTCTTTACGCATCCCGTGATGCTGCGGATGTTCGAGAAGTGGCGGCCCACTCCGGCGGCAGGAAAGCCAGGGAAGCATGCTTGATACTCTGCGGGCGGCATTGGCGGAGCGAGTGGCGGACCCGGCGCGCGTCATCACGACACCGGCGGTGGTGCAGCGCCTGTCGAAGGATTTCTACTGGTACTCGCCTGTCCTGAAGCGCCAACTGGAAGGCAAGGCGGGCGACATCGTGGTGCAACCCACGCACGTGGACGAGATACTGGAGATCGCACGCTACGCCCGCCAGCACTCGATTCCGCTGACCGTGCGCGGGGCGGGCACGGGCAACTATGGGCAGTGCATCCCGCTGGCCGGGGGCATCGTGCTTGACCTATCGCTGATGGACAAGCTGGAAGAGATCACTGAGGAAGGCGTGGCGGTTTGTCAGCCCGGCCTGCGCCTCGCACCACTGGAGCAGGAGGCGCAGAAGCAGGGCTGGGAGATGCGCATGTATCCGTCGACGCTGGCCAAGGCCACGGTGGGCGGGTTTTTGGGTGGTGGCTCCGGCGGCATTGGTTCCATCACTCACGGGATGCTGCGCGACTTTGACAACGTGCGGGCCATTGAGGTGGTGACGCTGGAAGCCGAGCCTCGCGTTGTCCGTCATGAAGGCGCGGCCGTGCATGAGGTACTGCACTGCTGGGGCACCAACGGCATCTTTACGCGGATCTGGCTGGCCTTGGCCCCGGCGGTGGAATGGAGCCAGTGCTCCATTGCCTTCGACACGTTTGACGAGGCGTTTGACTTCTCCCAGGGGATCGCCCAAGACAGCGCCTGGACCAAGCGGCTGGTGACGGTGTTTGAGTGGCCGATTCCAAAATTCTTCACGCCGGTGAAGCAGGTGGTGGCGGAGGGCAAGGCACTGGTGGTGATGATGATCGCCACAGCGCAACTGGAATCGCTGCGCCACGCTGCTGAGGCCGCGCGCGGTGCGGTCACCTTCACCGGAGCCTACACCGGGCCACGCACGCAACCGCTGTTGAGTGACTACACCTGGAACCACACCACGCTGTGGGCCATCAGCGCTGACCCTCGCTGGACCTACATCCAGGCCGGCTTTTCACCCACCCACTGCCGCGAGCAGTTCCGCCTGCTGCGGCAGCGGTACGGTGACGAGATCCTCTTCCACATTGAGTTCATGAAGAATGGCGAGGGCGAAGTTGTGCCCGGCGCCATACCGTTGGTCTATTTCCACGGGGAGGAGCGGCTGAACGAGATGATCGCCTACTGCCGCGAAATTGGCGTGTTTATCGCCAACCCGCACGTGAACTACCTGGAAGATTCCGGCCGCTACCGCGCCGACAATATTCAGCTCAACGCCAAGCAGCGCTATGATCCGCAGGGGTTGTTGAACCCCGGCAAGATGCTGAGCTTCAAGCCCGAGGACACCCAATCGTGAAGACCTGGATACCGGATCGCCGCAACTTTGCCTACCTCACCTGGAAACAGGTGGACGCGTTGCCGCGCGAATCGACTCTGCTGATTCTGCCGACGGCCGCGATTGAGCAGCACGGCCATCATCTGCCGTTGGCCACTGATACGCTGCTCAACAATCTGCTGCTGGGCCACGCGCTGGAACTGATTGACGACGCGCTGCCGATCTACGCGCTGCCCCCGATCTGTTACGGCAAGAGCAATGAACATCTGGGTTATCCGGGGACGCTGTCGGTTTCGGCCACCACGTTCATGGCGGTGGTTCGAGATCTGGGGGCCAGTGTTCATGCGGGGGGCTTCCGTAAGTTGGCGCTCTACAATTCGCATGGTGGCAATACGTCGCTGGTGGATGTGATGGCTCGTGATCTGCGGGCGGAGTTTGGCCTGCGCACCTTCACGCTGTTTGGTTCGCCCGGGGCCAGCTTCGACACGGTCAGCAAGCAGGAGCTAACTTATGGCTTCCATGCCGGTGAGATCGAGACGGCGCTGCTGTTGCACGGCACGCCGGATCTGGTGCACCAGGATCAATACACGTCCCACTACATTGCCCGCGTGGACCAGCCGGAGTTGCTGAAGCCGGAAGGCTCTCATGCAAACTTTGCTTGGCTGACGCGTGACATCGCTCCCAGCGGGGTGATGGGCGACCCGGCGGCGGCCACGGCCGAGAACGGGGAACGTTGGTTGAAGGAATCAGCCCGGGAGATCGCCAAGATCATTGAAGCGATGTATCACTTCGTCCCGCGCCACGATGCGTGATGACCAGCGGAGCCCATGGCAGCATGCTGATCGACTGCGGTAACGGGGTCCGGTTGGAACGCGGCGTCAGCTGCACGCTCTCGGACGGCATCCGCTTGGTCTCAGACCACTACTACCCGCCAGGCGAGGGCCCGTGGCCCACGTTGCTGATGCGGCAGCCTTATGGGCGCGACATCGCCTCCACGGTGGTCTACGCGCACCCGGTCTGGTTTGCGCGGCAGGGCTATCACGTGGTGATCCAGGATGTGCGCGGCCGGGGCGGATCAGAGGGCGACTTCTACCCGTTTCGCCATGAAGGCCGCGACGGTGCGGAGACCATCGCTTGGCTGCGGCGGCATCCGGCGTCAAACGGACGCATCGGCATGTACGGCTTCTCCTACCAGGGCTCCACGCAATTGCTGGCGGCGGCGGAGCAGCCGGAGGGCTTGGTTTGCATCGCGCCCCACATGACGGCCACTGATCTCTATCACGGCTGGTTCTACCATCAGGGCGCGCTACGCCTCTTTTCGACGCTGGCCTGGGGCATCCAGATGCTGCGCGAAGATGCGCGCCGCCGCGGGGACCGGGCGACCAGCGATCAACTGGAGGCCGCGTGGAGCAACATTCGCTCGCAGGCGAATGTGGCACCGTATGGCGATCATCCGGCGCTTGGCGAAAGTTATCTGCGCGACTGGATCGTCCACCGGCATCCGGATCCTGAATACTGGGCCACTCTCGACATCAGCACTCGCCTGAACCGGATTGCAGTACCGGCGCTGCACGTGGCGGGCTGGTACGACCTTTATCTGGAAGGCTCCGTGGCGGGTTATCGCGCTTTGCGGGAAGGTGCCGGGACGCAGTTTGCGCGTGACCACCAGTACCTGCTGGCGGGGCCGTGGGTGCATATTCCGTGGGGCGATCAAGTGGGCGACACGCGGGTGGGAGCAGCGGCCAACCTGGATACCGACGAGGTTCTGTTGCGCTGGTTCAACCACTGGCTGAAAGGTTCGGGCGAGTTCACCGGGGAGCCGCGCGTTCGCCACTTCGCGCTGGGTGCGGGCGCGTGGCAGGCCGCAGAGGAGTGGCCTGCGGACGCACCCTGCACGTTGTATCTGCACAGCCAGGGCCGTGCCAACTCCCGCAAAGGCGATGGCATGCTCACCGCGCTGCCACCCGCCGAAGAAGAGCCGCGCGATGTGTTTGTGTATGATCCGGAAGTTCCCGTGATGGCACCCGGAGGTCCGCAAGCGTTCAGTGGTCCCTTTGATCAGGCTGCGCTGGAGCTTGGCAATCACTTGCTGGTCTACTCAACGCCGCCGCTGAAGGCCACGGCCCGTCTGTTTGGACAGCCGCGCGTGACGCTCTACGCGGCCACTTCTGCGCCGGAAGCAGATCTGACGGCCAAGCTGGTTCGCGTGAACACCTCGGGTCGCGCGGAGTTTCTCTCGATCGGCATTGCCCGCTCGTCGTGGCTCTTCACCGACTATGCGGCGGATCGTGTGCAGTGCTGGCAGTTCACGCTGGAGCCGACTTCGGTGGTGCTTGAGCCGGGCGATGCCCTGCGTCTGGAGATTGCCAGCTGCGCATTCCCGCTCTACGACCGCAACTCATCGAGCGCCATTCCGCCAGCCGAGGCGGGCCCCTGGACGTGGCAGCGATCGACGCAGCAGTTGCTTCACAGCGCCGATTCTCCGTCCGCTCTTCATCTGCCCATCTCGGAGGTGTCGCCATGGTAAGCAATCCGGAGATCAAGCTGGAGCAGGTGAGCAAGCAGTTCCGAGGCGGATCGCTAGCGGTCGAGAAGGTTTCTCTCCAGGTGGAGAAGGGCGAGTTCGTCTCACTGCTGGGCCCTTCCGGCTGCGGCAAATCAACGCTGTTGCGGCTGGTCTCCGGATTGACGGCTCCCAGTGGTGGTGCGATTTCGGTGAATGGGATGGAGCCCGCGAACGCTCGCGAATTGATGAGCTTCATTTTTCAGGATGCAACGTTGCTGCCTTGGCGGACGGTGGAACAGAACGTCGGCCTTGGACTGGAACTGGAAGGTGTGGCGCGCGCGGCGCGTGAAGCCAAGGTGCGGGAGATGCTGCAACTGGTGGGCCTGGATGCGCTGGCGCAACGCTATCCGCGGCAGCTTTCCGGCGGCATGAAGATGCGGGTGTCGATCGCGCGGGCGCTGGTGAGCCGGCCGCGCATTCTGCTGCTGGATGAGCCGTTCGCCGCCCTGGATGAGATGAGCCGGGACCGGTTGAACGAGGAACTGCTGCGGCTCTATTCCGAACAGCAGTGGACGGTGATGTTTGTGACGCACTCGGTCGCCGAAGCGGTGTTCCTGTCCACTCGCATCGTGGTGCTGGCCCCGCATCCCGGCCGCGTGGCGCATGTGGTCCCAATCGAGCTGCCGTGGCCGCGCACGGCCGAGACCCGGCTGAGCCCGGCCTTTGATGAGCAAGTGATGCAAGTCTCGCGTCTGTTGCGTAGCGTGCAGGCGGCAGCCCCGGAGGTCCGATGAAGCGTCATCTCTGGTTGGTGGTGAATAGCGTGATCGTTATGGCCGCGCTGCTGTTGATCTGGCAGTCGGGAGTATGGCTGGGGGTGCCGCCGTACATGTTGCCGGGGCCGCTGGTGGTGGGCGAAGCGCTGGTCAGCCGGTTCCCTTCGTTGATCCGCTCGCTGTGGTTGACCGCCGAAGCCGCCGCGTTGGGACTGGCCGCGAGCATCGTGGTGGGCGTGGCCGTTGCGCTGGCCTTTGCCCAATGGCGCGGGTTGCGGCGCCTGCTTTACCCCTACACGATTCTGTTGCAGACGGTGCCGATAGTGGCCATTGCTCCGCTGGTGCTGATGTGGGCCGGTAGTGGTCTGTTTTCGGTGGCCTTGGTGGCTTTCATTATCTGCCTGCCGCCGATCATCGCCAACACCACGCAGGGGCTGATCAGTGTCGAAGAGAACTTCCTGCATCTGTTCCTGATGCACAAGGCGACATCGCAACAGGTGCTATTCCGCTTGCGGCTGCCCCATGCGCTGCCGCACCTGTTTACGGGCATCCGCATATCGGCTGGCATCTCAGTGATTGGTGCGATCACGGGTGAGCTGTTTGCTGGGTCGAGCCGCGTGGGCGAAGGTGGGCTGGGCTATTCGATCCTTTACGCCAGCGGGCAACTGGAAACCGACTACCTGTTCGCGTTGGTGCTGGCCGCCAGCGCGCTAGGCTTCGGCTTCTTCTTCGCCACCATGTTTTTCGAGTGGTACTTGCTGCACAATTGGCATGAGTCGAGCCGGTCTGATGTGCCGGAATAGGAGGGTAGCGGAATGCTTCGCATGGAGTCCGAGACGGGCTGGTGGCTGATCACGCATCCGGATCACGCGCGCCTGGCCGGTGCCTTTGCGGCGGCGTGGGGCAATGAACGGTTCCGCCGGCCGGAGCCGCGGGCGCGCGTGCTGCACGGGATCGCCTCCCACGATGACGGCTGGAAGGCGCGTGACGCGCACCCCAGCATCACGCGCGAAGGAAAGCCGTCGGCCTTCTCGGTGGAACTGGTGGGCAAGTACTCGGCTTTTGAAGAGATTGATCTGGCTGACTATCTGGCCGTGCGCGAGCGTGCGGTTCGTCTGATCGCCGAAGCCGATCCTTATGCCGGCTTGCTGATCGCCAAGCACACCTACAACCTGCTGACCGCGCATGCCGATCGCTCGACGATCGCTCCTGCGCAGCTGCCGTTGCTCGATACCTTTCTGGCGGAGCAGCTGGCCTATCAGCAGCTGCTGCTGGCCCGGATCGCCGCCGATACTTCTCTGGCTGAGATAGAACGGGACGCCCACACGATCGAAGAGCACTTCCGCCTGCTGCAAGCCTGCGATAACCTCTCGCTGCTGTCTTGTGTCGCGTATTCAGCCCCTGCCCACCTGCTGCACCCGTTGCCCTTGCGCGATGGCACCACGGAGGAAGTGAAAGTGACGCCACTGGAGCCGCGCCACTTCCGCTTGGACCCGTGGCCGTTTGCGGTGCCAGAATTGACATTCCACTTCCCGGCGCGTCACGTCTCCGGGCAACGGTTTGCTTCCTCCGCTGAACTCGCCGCCGCGTTCGCCGCCGCGGCCGAGCAGGAGCTGGATGTGCGGCTTACGGCGTAGGCTGAGCTATGAACTCTGGAGCAGGTTGGCCGGCGCGTGCAGTGACGCCCGGGGCTGTGACAGGCAGAGTTGAACCAGATCGCTGATGGTGGCTTCGCCCACACACATGACCGAGTCGGCGCCGCCCCAGTAGATCTTCACCGTCCCATCGCTTTCCTCAACCGCGCCGCAGGTGAAGACAACATTGGGCACATAGCCGGTTATCTCCCAGGGATCCTCCGGTTGGAGAATCCAGCTGTCGCTGATGCCCAGCATCTTGGCGGGATCAGCCAGATCATGCAACGCGACGCCCAAGCGATAGACTGAGCCCGCCATGGTTTGAAAGACACCGTGATAGATCGACAGCCACCCGACATCAGTCCGGATGGGCGGTGCGCCGGGGCCGATCTTCATCTCATCCCAGTGATAGGGCTCAGGCCGCATGATTAGTTCGGACTGCCCCCAGAACCGCAGGTCGGGCGAGTAGGAGATCCAGATCGACCACGGCGCGATTTCAGAATGAGGCCGGTCGAGGCGTGCGTAGAGGCCGTTGAACTTCGCCGGGAAGATGACGACGTTGCGGTAGTCAGCTTCGGTGATCAGCGAGAAGCGCTCAACGGTGAGGAAGTCCGTGGTCTTGGCCAAGCCGATCCGCACGCCGTGGCGCGAGTACGCGCTGTAGGTGATCAAGTACTCGCCGTCGAGCAGCGTCACGCGCGGGTCTTCGACGCCGAACTCTTCATAGGCCGCAAACCCGGGGTCCTGGGACGGAGTCAGGAAGGGCGCCCGGTCGGCCGTGAAATGAAAACCATCCTTGCTGCGTGCCAATCCGATGATGGAGCGCCCCGTGCGCAGGTGGGAACGGAACAGCATGATGTAGTCGCCGTGATACTTCACCACGGCGGCATTGTGCACCGTCTCTACCTGGTAAGGGATGTCATTCTTTGTCAGGATCGGGTTGCCGGGATAGCGCCGGACGATGGTGGATTTCATACTCTGGCGGACCGTGCGTGCACGTTTGACTGGCGGATCTCGGTGCGGCTGAGAATCACCCGGTAAACCTGCTCATAGGCGCGCACCATGGCGTCAATCGAGAAGTACTCAGCCACGCGGCGGCGGCAATAGTGCCGGTCGATCCGGGGAAGCAAGGCGAGCGCCGCCACGGCTTCAGTCACGCTGTGGACCAGAAACCCGGTCTCGCTATGGTCGATCACTTCCCGGCAGGAACCCAGGTCCATCGCGATCACCGGCACACCCGCCGCATTGGCTTCGGCCATCACCAGGCCGAACCGTTCCGGGATGGTGTTCAGGTGCAACAGGGCGCTGGCGTTGGCGAATAGTTGATTCTTGCCCGCCACATCCAGCGGGCCCAGGTAGCGGATGGTCTCGCCTAAATGGGGCTCCACGTGATCACGGAAATAGGCTTGGTCTTGAATGATGCCGCCGATCAGCAGTGTTCGGCCGCTGCGCTGCGCCACCTCGATCGCCAGATGCACGCCCTTGTCCGGGTGGATGCGTCCCAGGAAGACCAGGTTCTCGCCGGGGCGTTCTTGAAACGGGTAAAGGTTGAGGTCGATGCCGTTGTAGACCGTGCCCAGATACGTCAATTCCGGCGCGCGGTCCGCATGGCTGATCGAGACGAAATTGCCTTCGCGGTACTTCTCATAGGCGGGCATGATTCGCGGCGAGGAGAAGCCGTGGATGGTGGTCAGCACCGGGGTCGGCACCAGGCGCGAGTAGCTGAGGGCCATGAAGTCGTAGTGGCTATGGATCAGGTCGAACTCGGCTGCATGTTCGAACACTTCGGAGATGTGGAGATACTCCGACACTTTCGGGTCCTGGGTTGGGTCTTCTTCATAGCCACGTTCGACGACCGCGTGCAGGCGAGCGCTGGTGATGGAATCCTTGGTGGCGAACAGGGTCACATCCCAACCACGCGCCACCAACCCCTCCGTGATGTTGCTGGCCACCGTCTCCCAGGCGCCGTAGTGGCGCGGAGGAGTGCGCCATGCAATTGGCGAAAGGATGGCGATCCGGTTGGTGTTGCGCGTCAAGCGGAGAGATCCTCCGTGCTCATGGCGGCCAAGATCTCGTGCAGGGGAACGGTGGCGAAGCCGGTGGCGTGGTCGGCCAGGCCGAAGGGGATGATCAGGTTGCCGTCGTGCAACAGTGCTCCGCAGGTGTAGACCACGTTGGGCACATAGCCCTCGCGCTCATTCTGGTTGGGCTTCAGCAGGGGCTCGCGGAGGCGGCCGATCACTTTGGACGGATCATCGCGGTCCAGCAGAAAGGCGCCGATGCAGTAGGTCCGCAATGGTCCTACGCCATGGCTCAAGACCAGCCAGCCGGCGTCGGTCTCGATGGGAGAACCGCAGTTGCCGATCTGGATCAGTTCCCACGGGAAGATGGGGTGCAGCAGCACCTGCTGTTCGTGCCAGAAATGCACGTCGTCGGAATACATCAGGTAGATGCTCTCGTTGTCCTGGCGGGACAACATCGCATAGCGTCCGCCCACACGGCGCGGAAACATGGCCATGCCCTTGTTCTTGGCGGCGGGCCCGGTGAGGGTGATGAAGCGAAAGAGCAGAAAATCAGTTGTCTCCAGCATCTCCGGCGTAACGGCCGTGCCGTCGTAGGCGGTGAAGGTGGCGTAGTAAACGCAGTGGCCGTCGCCGCGATCGAAGCAGACAAAGCGGGCGTCCTCAATGCCGTTGCGCTGCGACGGAGTGACGGGGAACAGGACCCGTTCGGAGAGCTGCTGATAAGGTTCGAACTGCACCTCATAGTTGGACCGGGCCAGCATCCAGATTCCCTGGGCCGCGCACTGATCCTCGGGCGTCATCCCGTCGGGCATGCGGAACTGTTCCGCCTTGAGGCTGTCGCGCAGGTCCTCAAGCGTGAAGGACTCACTCAGCACGCACATCACGCGGTCAACGAACTCGACGATGAAGCCCAACTCGGTCAGCTTCCGCACAAAGAGCCGCTTTTCGTAGCTGGGGTTCGGCAACTGCCGCGGTTCGGTGAGGAAGCCGGTGGGTGCCTGGACCTCAATGTGTTGATCGGCATGAATCACGCCCGTGCGGAACGTGATGGATGAGATGTGGCCTTCGCCCGTCGCCCGCAGGCTGAGAATGAAGCGCAAGGCCCCGGCCTGGAGGTTGCTTTGATCTGGATGGGGAACGATGGAGGGGTTGAACAGCGCGGCCGATTCCAGTGAGTACTCAGCGAGAAAGTAGGCCCCGATCAAGAGCTTCCGCTCCTCCGACATCACTTCGTCGCTGGCCATGAAGCCGCGCACCTGCTCGAAGCGCTCGCGGAAGATACGCCGGATGTGCTGATGCCGCCCGGAGAACTCAGTCGAGACTTCATCGAGCAGCGGCCCCACGCGGGTTTCCGGCAGATGCATGATGCGCGTAATGATGGCGGCGATCCGTTGCGGACTGCCTGGATTGAAAGGTCGCAACAGAACGCGGGACTGGTCCGGGCGGAGGATGGTGTTGGTGCGGGTGACGGTGATGGGCATGATGGGTGGGGGGAAGCGAGTTTAGTCCGTAAAGGCCAGGGGGGAGCGGAAGCTGGCGAGCGTGTCCTGGGTGAGGCGCATCTCGGCCAGCGCCATCAGGTAGGCCAGCGTGGACTCGGCACCCTGGTTGCGGTTGACGCGATCGACGTGCAGGCCGTCGCGGCAACCACCGGTCTCCGGTGAGTAGAGCTCCAAGCCGAGGTCGTTCCAGCCGATGAACCAGTCAAAGGCCCGCTGGGCATGGTCATGCCAGCGAAAATCTCCGGTCACCCGGTAGGCTTCCAGACAGGCCGAAACAGTGGCTTGCGCTTCGATGGGCTGCTGGTCGAAATCTGCCCGGGGGCCGCCCCGCCGGTGAAAGCCATTGCTGCCGATGGGCCGGAAATGGCCTTTCTCCGACATCTGCACTTCGGCCAGCCAGCGCAGCGACATCAAGCCCCGCTCGCGCACCAACGGCTGCTTGGTGGCTTCACCGCTAGAGATCAGGGCATGGGCCAGCTTGGCGTTGTCGTAGGAGAGTTCATTTTCAAACCACGGCCAGTCCGGCTGGGCACTATCGGAGAGATCCATCAAGCGGCCCACCAGGTTGTCGCGCGTCTGGTTCACCAGGCTGTCACCGCTGAGGCGGCGCAGATACTCGTGGATTCCGAGAAGCCCAAAGGCCCAAGCCCGCGGCGAGGTGAAGTTGGTCAGCGCCGGCAGGCCCAGCGCGAACAACTGCCCGGCCATCATCTGGAAACTCCGGAACGACGAGCGCCCGACGCCCGTTCCCAAAGCCCAGAGGGCGCGTCCGTGCGAATCTTCTGAACCCTGCTCATCAAGCCAGCGGCGGTCGAAGCCCATGTGGTTGTGAAAGCGGCGGGTCTTCTCGTCGAAGGCATGATGCAGAAAGGCGGCGGAGGTCGTCGCTAACGTGCGGACGTAGGCGGCATCCTCGCCCAGTTCGCCCAGCAGCGCGGCCAGAATAAAGGCTCGGGCATTGTCGTCCGTGCAGTAGCCCTCAGAGAAGTTGGGCACGCTGAAGATGGCGTGCTGGAAGACGCCCGTCGAATCCGTCATGCGGGTGAGATGGTCCAGCTTGAGGCGCGGCAGTTCGCGCGGTTTCTGATCCAGAGTCTTGATCGAGAGTGACTTTCGAGACAGTGCCGCCACTTCCATGCGGGAGCTTTCAAAGCTGTCCATGTAGAGTTGGGCCGCATGACTCCAAACCATGTCGCGGCCCATGCGGTAGGCGTTCTTGCGCATCGCGTGGCGTCGCGTGTCATCGCCTAGCAGGCCCGTGACCACTTCGGCGATCGCGCCCGCATCGGCAAAAGGAACCAGGCCGCCACGGCCCTCGCCCAATAGCTCCGCCGCATGCCAGTAGGGTGTTGAGACCACTGCCTTGCCCGCGCCAAACGCATAGGCCAAGGTGCCGGAGGTGATCTGCGCTTCGTTCAGGTAGGGAGTGATGTAGAGGTCGGCCGCACCGATGAACTCCTTCAAGCTCTCGATGTCGACGAACTGGTTGTAGAAGATGACGTTCTTTTCGATGCCGTTCTTCTTGGCCAGCAGCTCCAGGCCCAGGCGGTAGGCTTCGCCGTGCTCCCGAAGTTCATTGGGGTGCGTCGCCCCCAGCACAATGTAGACCACTTCCGGAAACTTGGCCAGAATCGCCGGCAAGGCATTCAGGACATACTCGATGCCTTTGTTGGGGGAAATCAGCCCGAACGTAAGCATCACCGTCTTCCCTTCCACATTAAAAAGGTCTTTGTAAAAGTTCGAGTCCATGAACGGCATGTCGATGACCCCGTGCGGGATTAAAT
>JAPKYX010000037.1 GCA_026394075.1 Acidobacteriota bacterium | reverse complement strand
TTCGAGTCGCCCGTATTGTTCACGAAATCCGCCACCAGCACCGTCACCGGAGCACCCGGCTTCAGTGTGGTCGCCGCCGGTTGCGTATAGCGGAAAACTCCATACCCGGCACCGGCTGCTGCCACCACGGCACCACCCGCCGCCAGAAACCATTTGCGCCGGCTCAATGCCGGTGGAGCGGCCACGGGCATCATGGTCGTCACCGTGGGGGCCGCGTCCATGGCCATCGTCGGTGTCACCGGCGACAACGCCGTCGAATACGCCATGGTGCGCACGCCAGTGGCCACCAACTGCGTGCTGGTGCCACTGGGGTGGAGGAACTCATCCAGCCAGATCGCCAGCTCCGTGGCCGATTGAATCCGGTTCTCGGGTTGGATTTGAAGGCAACCGACGGCGATCGCGTTCAGCTCCGAAGGCACATCGGGCGCCACGGTGACGGGCGGCATCGGCAGCGTGTGCGTCCGCATGATCATGGAATCCATCGGCGTCTCGGCCTTGTAGGGGCTGACGCCGGTCAGCAGCTCGTACAGGATGACGCCAAAGGTGAAGATGTCGGAACGCGGATCAACCGGCAGGTCCCGTGCCTGCTCCGGTGACATGTAGCGCGGCGTACCCAACACTTGCCCGACTCGCGTCAGGCCCTGGTCGTCGGGATTCGATTCGGCCGGGCGCGCCAAACCGAAGTCCATCACCTTCACCACGCCCTTGGTATCCACCATGACGTTGGAGGGTTTCAGATCCCGGTGGATCACCCCCACTTCATGCGCCGCTTCCAGCGCCCGGGCGACGTCGCGCATGATGCGCGCGCGTTCGGAGTAGTTAAGCGGATTGCCTTCTGACTTGCGGCGGCGGATAAATTTGTGCAAATCCTCGCCCGCAACCAGCTCCATGGTCAGGTACTTGATGCCCTGGGATTCACCCATGTCAAAAATGCGGACCACATTTTTGTGTGTCACGCGAAGCGCCATCGACACTTCCTGGTTGAACCGTTTGGCCACCTCCAGGTTGCTGGCCATGTCGGCCTTGATGGTCTTAAGTGCAATCTCCTGATGGAGTTGGCGGTCGAACACACGGAACACCGAACCCATACCGCCTTCGGCGATCAGGTTGCGGACTTCATACCGTCCCGCGAACAACGGCGGCAATCCGTGCGGATGCGCGACCGCTTCGATCGTTTCGGTCTTGTCGGGCTGTGGAGAAAGTCCCTCCATCCGTGGTCTCTCATTATCTCATCACTTTGACTGATGCAAGGCCCACGTTGGCGACACTTTTGGGCAGACGAGTCCCTAGGCTGGTACTGAACATCTCCAACCCGACACCAAAACACCCTGTTCGCCATCCCGGCTACAGTTCGGTAGTGCGGCTGGAGGCCGGAACGTATCGGGAAAATGCAGAATACCCGCCGCGCACGAGAGAACAGCGACGACACCGGGATACTGCTGACGCAAAGAGGTAGTCCATCGCGCCGTTACCGTTCACACGAACGCCTGATTGCCCTGGATCGCCCCGCCCGTGGCCGATAAGCGAAACATGCCGTTCGTGTGTCCGCCTGTCCCTGAAAATATTGCCGCCACTGGGTTGGCGGAAGCCACCGTCGAACAGATCCTGTTGAAGCGCCTCTACTTTGAGGGCGAGACGTTAGGCCGGGAGTTGGCCACGCTGGTGGGCTTGCAGTTCTCGCTGATCGAGCCGTTTCTCGAAAACCTGAAGCGCACACAGCACGTGATGGTCAAACGCTCGCTGGGAATGGGCAGCGTCTCCAGTGTCTTTGCCTTGTCGGAGCATGGCCGGCAAGTGGCGCGAGATCATCTGGAGACCAACCAGTATGCCGGTCAACTGCCCGTGCCCATGGAGCAGTACGCCAAAGTCGTCGAAGCCCAGCGCCTGGAATCCAACTGGCTCACCGGCGAAATGCTGCGCGACGCCTACCGCCACATGGTGGTCAGCGACGATATCCTCAGCCAGATCGGCCCGGCCGTGAACTCCGGCCGCAGCTTCTTGATCTACGGCCAACCAGGCAACGGCAAAACCTACCTGGCGGAAGCGCTCTTCAACCTGCAATCAGCAGCGGTCTACATCCCCTATGCGGTGGAGTGCATGGGGCAGATCATCCAGGTGTTTGACCCGATCTACCATCAACCCATCGACCCGCCACCGCCGCCCGAGCCCTCCGCCTTGCTCAGCCTGTCCGCCGCCGTCTCCGACGATCTCACCCATGACCCGCGCTGGGTGAAGTGCAAGCGCCCCTTCATCACCAGCGGCGGCGAATTGACCCTCGGGATGCTGGACCTAAGCTACAACTCCACCTCCAAGGTCTACGACGCGCCCTTCCAGCTGAAGGCCAACAACGGCATCTACCTGATCGATGACTTCGGCCGGCAGAAGGTAGCACCCACTGAAGTATTGAACCGCTGGATCGTGCCCATGGAACGCCGCGTGGACTATTTGAGCTTCCTTACCGGCGGCAAGGCTCGCGTGCCGTTTGAGACGTTCTTGATCTTCTCCACCAACCTCAACCCGGACCAACTGGGCGATGAAGCCTTCCTGCGCCGCATCCAGTACAAGATGTTCCTGCGTTCGCCCGACGAACAGGAGTTTGCCAACATCTTCGCGGGCTTTGCGGCCTCGAAGAAACTAAACCATGAGCCGGAGCTGATCGANCAACGGCAAAAAACGCCGCCGCTGCCAGCCGCGCGACGTCATCTCCCACGCGCTCGACATCATCGCCTTTGAGCGCCGCGAGTACAAGCTGACCGACGACGTGCTCGACCACGCTTTCGAAAGCACCTTCCTCACCGTCAACCACCTGGAAGACTAGCGCCCTCCGAACCGAGCCGCGACCAGCAGGAGCGGGCTGCTCGCTTCCGCAACAGCCTATCTGGCCCCGAACCACTCCCGTAGTTGTTCAACGGCCCTCTGGGTCAGGACACTCCGGCTAGTCCCGCCTATGCTGGTGAGGTGCGCAATCTAGGGCCGCTCACGCGGGCGGAACTTCAATCGATCGGCATCCAGTCAACGGAGCAGATGGCGGAGCTAGGTTGGCAGGAGGTCTGTCTCCGTTGGGTGGAAGCCTTCCCGGCGCGCGCCAACCTGAATGCGTTTGCGGCAGTGATCGGCGCGATTGAGGATGTGGACTGGCGCCAGCTTCCGCGCAGAAGGACGCCGCGCGGAAGCTGGCGCAGCGGCTACGTCGCTAGCGTCGCAACGGGGGCACTTAAATCCCCAGCCGCGCCGGTGGATGATCCGGGGCGTGGGCGGTCCCAAACAACCAGTCCCAGATGCTCAGGCTGACGCCGAAGTTGCGGTTGACGGGGCCGGAGTCCGGGTGGACATGGTGCCACACGTGCATCTCCGGGGTATTGATCAGGTACTTTAACGGTCCGAACCGCCAGCGGAGGTTGGCGTGCGCAAAGTGTCCCAACGTCGTCGAGACCACGGCACAGCCAAACGCCGCCTCGGCCGAAAAGCCCAGCAGAGTAGCGGGCACGTACAGCACCAGTTGATAGACCAGAATTTCCAATGGATGAAAGCGCCAGTTGCTCAACCAGTCCATCTGTTCAGTGGAGTGGTGCAGCCGGTGGATTCGCCACAGCACCGGGACCCGGTGCAACAGATTATGCACTCACCACTGGAGAAAATCTTTCACCAGCAAAAGCGCCAACATCTGAGCGACCGCCGAACGCCCCGCCAGCCAATCCAGCGGCAGCCAAGTCCGGAAGCGAATGACGGTGCTGTAGGGCAATACAAAGACCAACCCGATCGCCACTAGTGCACCCATCACCTCAGCGTTGAACACCAGCAACGCCACATCCCAGCCCCAACTCCGGCGCAGGACCGGTTGCGAACAACGGGGCCAACGCCTTTCCGCCAACGTAAAGATAACGGATGAAGCGGCCAGCAGCACCGCGTAGGACCACATCCGCGTTAGCCGAGAAACTGTTCGATCTTCGCTTTATTCACCGCCGCCGTTTGCGGCGAAAAGCCGTTCAGTGCCGCATCCTCGTCCGGTGCGATGTCGAACAACTGCGTCAAGCCGGTCAGCTTCAGCGCCTTGTGCACCAATCCCTTGGGCGGCATCACCAGCTTCACTGCGCCCCCCTTACGGGTGATCGTCGAATAAGCATTGATCAGCTCGCCTATCCCCGCCGAATCAATCCGTCCGGCGGGCGAAAAATTAACGACCAGATTATGATTGCCGCTTTCAAAGGCATCCACCAGCGCGCGGCGCATCGCTTCACTGGCTGGCCCCAATACCGTGTCACCCACAATGTCGATCACGGCGATCCCTGCAATATGTCTCATCTAGAAGAACCTCCCCAATTGGAAGAACCACTTCCGGTGCCCGCTTTCGCCCACCGATCCACCAAACAACACTGGACCCAAAAGGGTTTCCATCACCACCCCGACCGTTCCATTGGTGGGCAACCGCGTACTCTGCCGGCCCCACGCTTTCCCCACTTCGTACTGACCTAAAGCGTACACCCGTTTGCCAAAGAATACAGGCAGCGTCATCAGTTCATAAAGATAGCCCGTGCGCCCATAAATATACTGATTATTCAAGAATTCATTCTTCCCATAGGCGGCCAACCGGTTCACCCCGCCCAGAGAGAAGGGCGGCAGGCCCACGCCACGGCCATTGAACGTGGTGCCGGCCGAGGATTGCCCAAAGATCGCGCTCCGCCTGCTCACGGGGCGCGCGGCCACGTAGTTCGTCTCGCTCAAGGGAAACCCGGCAGTGGAGCCCAGGTTCTTGTTCCAATACTCCACCCTCGCCTGCAGGAACTGCCCGTTCCAGGGGATCACCGGATTATCCATCCGGTCCATCGTGAAGCGGAGCGAAGTGGCGGAGACAGTGCCATTCAAGGACGGCAGTTGCGGGTCGCCAATCTGGCGGCGCAAACCAAGGTAGTTCACCCGGTAACCCAAGCGCAGCTCGGCTGTCCGGCCAAAGATCCGGCCGACATCCAGGCCGCCCCCGGCAGCACGCGTCCGGTACTCCGCCAAGCGCTCCCCGCGAGAATAGATCGAGACCGGGGTATCGGAAGCTGAGCCCATGGCGGACAGAAACCAGCGACTGGCGGAGCTGAACGGGCGGTAGTACTCGCTGGCAACCGAGTAGACGTTGCCAATCTGGATATCCGTGCGGAGCTCGCGCCGGTGGCCACCCACGTCCAGCATCACCAGACGAGTCGCCAAGCCGATGCGGATATTCTCAAAATCGCCGCCGTCAATCAACACGCCCGGCAGAATCATGGGTGGGGCGTACTCTTTCTCAATGGTCCGGACTTCCAGACCCGTTTGGCCATTCCGCTCAATGGCGTGATAGCCCACTTTCTGATAACGCCCGCGGCCGGTCACCTGCGTGAGATCGGCCTCCAGCGCCGGCGGATCAACCGGCCGGCCGACGTGGGCGGCAAGATCCTGGACGATCTCGCTCGCCAGTTGCGGGTTGGTTCCGGTGACGTCCAGAAACTGGGGCACCGGAACTTCCTTCCGCCGTCGCGCCGCGATCTGCTGCTGGTGCTGGGCAAACTCCGAGACGGTGATGGCGACCGTGGAGAGGATCTTCTCCTTGCGAGCTGCCGCCGCACGCCCCAGGTCCGCCAGTTCGTCGCCTTTCGCATACTCCATGCCCGTATACTTCTCCAGCGGCACCGAAATCAGGATGTCGGCCTTTTCCATGCTCCGCAGCTCATTCACGGCAATTACCGTGCTGATGGACCGGTTCAGAGTGGCGAACGGCGAGTTGGCATCCTTGGGCTGGAACGGTTTCACCTGCAAATGAACCGCGATCACGATGTCGGCACCCATCGCGCGCACCACATCCACGGGCAGGTTATTCAGCAACCCGCCATCGGCATAGACCTTGCCGTCGCGCTTCACCGGCGCAAACACTCCCGGGATCGACATCGTGGCCCGGAGTGCCTGGCTCAGCAGTCCGTCTTTGAAGACCTCCGAGCGGTTCGTCGTCAGTTCGGTCGCCACGCAGCGGAACGGAATTGGCAGCTCGTCAAAGCTCTTGATCTGTGAATACGGCAGCGCGGCTCGATCCAAGATCAGCCCGATCTGATGGCCGCCATTGATGCCGCTGGGCAGAGAGAATCCGCCGCGGAGACCAAACTCGATCGGGTTGGGAAAGGCCCGCCGATCCTCTTTGCGGCGAAAGGTGAGGTCACGATAGGGGGTCTCGCCGCGCAGCGCTTCTTCCCAGTTAATGCTGCGGATCAGGTCACGGATTTCGGCGGAACTTTTGCCCGTGGCATACATTCCCGCCACTAAGCCGCCCATGCTGGTACCGGCCAGATAGTGCACGGGGATATGCTGCTGCTCCAAGTACTCCAGCACGCCGATATGGGCCAAGCCCAGAGCTCCGCCACCTTCCAGCACCAGTCCGATCTTCGGCGGCGGCTGCTGAGCGAAGGCGGGAATACTCACAAATAGGGCAAAAATTGTTCCCCATTTCTGAATGTCTTCCCAGGGCATCACACCATGCTTTATACCATCCGGAGCCGGTCACGCCCTGGCAAGTGCGCCCTAGAACCGTCCGGGTCGCCCGCCCCACCCGCAACCGGCAGCCCGACCGATGCAAATTTCGGGATCCTTCGCGCCCAATCTCGCGTAAAATTCTTCAGATGAAAATTATTCGCTACGCACTCCTCGGCCTGGCCGCGCTCGCCGCCGCGGGGTTCGCGTACTTGACCTTGAAGTCACCCAAGAGCGCGCCACCGTCCGATATCCGCATTGCCGCCACGCCCGCCCGCCTGGAGCGCGGACGCTACATTTTTGAGAATCTGGCCGACTGCGCCGGCTGCCATTCGGAGCGGGACTGGACCAAGGCTGGCGGACCCGTGATCGCCGGCCGCACCGGCGTCGGCGTAGCCTTCCCCAAAGAGATGGGCCTGCCGGGCGACATCGTGGCCCCCAACATTACGCCGGACCCCACCACCGGCATCGGCACCTGGACCGATGGCGAGAAGATCCGCGCCATCCGCGAAGGCATCTCCAAGGACGGCCGAGCGCTGTTCCCGTTTATGCCCTACACCGGCTACCGGCGCATGAGTGATGAAGACGTGCAATCACTGGTGGTCTACTTGAATGCCCTGCCGCCCGTGAAGAACGCCGTGGCCCGCACCAAGCTGAACTTCCCGGTGAACCTGCTGATCAAGGACGCACCGCAGCCCGTGGCTGGTCCAGTGCAGGCACCCGCTTCGAGCAATGCTGTGCAGCATGGCGAGTATCTGGCCTACCTGGGCGGCTGTCTGGAATGCCACACGCAGCAGGAAAAGGGCGCACCGAAGGAGGGCATGCTGCTGGCCGGTGGCTTCGAGTTCCGCGTAGGACAGTTCACGGTCTTAAGCGCCAACATCACACCCGAGGTGGAAACCGGCCTCGGTGCCTGGTCCGAGCAACGGTTCCTCGACAAGTTCCGCGGCCAGGCCGCCACCCTGGGCGACAGCGCTCCTCGCGCCACCCAGGCCAACTTCACCCTGATGCCTTGGACCAACCTGGCACAACTCACCGACCAGGATCTGAAAGCGCTCTACGCCTTCCTGCGCACAGTGAAGCCCGTCAAGAACGCGGTGGAGCCCCACAAGCCGCTGACGCAGCCTTAGCCGCAGTCGGCTACACTGGTCAGCTTGCGCTTTCGCATCTCTTCAACCCAGGCCGTCTTGATCGCCATGGCGGCTGGAATTGCCGTGGGCGTGTGGGCACCGGAGTTTGCCCGGCAGCTGGCCCCGGTTGCGAGCATCTTTCTCCGGTTGATCCGCTCGATCATCGCGCCGTTGCTGGTGGGCGTGCTGGTGGTCAGCATGGCGGGCACCGGCGGGATGCGCGAAATGGGCCGCATCGGCCTGAAATGCGTCGTCTATTTTGAGGCCGTCACCACCGTGGCGCTGCTATTGGGATGGGCGGCGATTGCCTGGCTGCAGCCGGGCGTCGGCATGACCATGGGCAGTGAGAAGGCCGCGCCCCTGGTGCCGCCCAACTTCCAAAGCATCGTCGAAAATCTGGTGCCGTCCAGCCTGATGGACGCGCTCGCCCGCGGCGACGTGCTGCAGATCGTCATCTTTTGTCTCCTGTTCGGTGCCGCCGCCGCTGCCGTCGGGCAACGAGCGGCAAAGGTGATCGCTTTCTGCGATGCCCTGCGGAGTGTCGCGTTTCAATACACCAGCTATGTGATGTATGCCGCTCCGGTGGGCGTCTTTGCCGCGATGGCTGCCACCATCGGCGAGAACGGCCTGGGCGTGTTGTCCAGCCTGGGTAAGTTCGTGGCTGTCGCCTGGGCGGCCCAACTGGTCTACGCCCTCTTTCTGGCCGGACTGCTCCGGACGACGCGCGCGCCCTTCCCGGGCTTCTGGCAGGCCATCCAGGAACCAATGTTGGTGGCCTTCGGGACCACCTCCAGCGCCGCCGCCTTGCCGCCCGCACTGCGCAACCTGGAACGTTACGGCGTGCCGCGAGCCGTACTGGGAATCGCCATGCCCTTGGGGTTGAGCTTCAACCTCGGCGGGTCCACCGTGCACCTGGCGATGGCTGCGTTCTTTGTGGCCCAGGCGGCGCAGATCCCACTGAGTGTCACCCAGCAATTGATGATCCTGCTGACACTGAAGCTGACCAGCAAGGGCGTAGCCGGCGTGCCCCGGGCGAACTTTGTCGTGCTGACGGCGCTGTTCGCCAGCTTCGGCTTACCCCTGGAAGGCTTGGCGATGTTGCTTGGTGTCGACGCGCTGGTGGACCCCGTGCGCACCAGCGTCAACGTCCTCAGCAATGGCGTGGCCCCGGTAGTGATCGCCAAATGGGAAGGCCAGTCGATCCCCGCCCAAATGTAATTGACTATTACCGACGCTCAGCCGGCACCGGTAGGGCTTACAATGGGAGAGAAGTCGGGGCGTAGCGTAGCCCGGTATCGCGTCTGCTTTGGGAGCAGAAGGTCGCTGGTTCGAATCCGGCCGCCCCGACCATCCTTCCCCTGCCATCCTCCCCAGCGCAAGATCATCGCCAGTGAGATCACGTGGCGTGAGATGATTCGAACGGCGGGAGCCATCCCGGCCAGGAGCATCATGGCCACCAAGAGCATTGCCGCACCCTTCCGCATCACTCAAGGCAAGCGGTTCCGCTTAAAAGACTACGACCCGGCGGCCAGTTCGGACTTGACCTCGAAGGATCAGGCAGCCGAGGCCTTGCAGTCAGGCGTCGCCCGGCTCTCCCAACTGCAGGACAAGCTCTATGCCGACAATCGTTGGGCGGTGCTGCTGATCTTCCAGGCCATGGATGCGGCCGGCAAGGACAGCGTCATCAAGCACGTCCTGTCCGGCATCAACCCGCTGGGCTGCCAGGTGTACGCGTTCAAGGCCCCATCACCGGTGGAGCTGGACCACGACTTTCTGTGGCGGACCACCTTGTGTCTGCCCGAGCGCGGCCGCATCGGCATCTTCAACCGCTCCTACTACGAGGAAGTGCTGGCCGTCCGCGTGAATCCGGATCTGCTGCGCGCCGAGCGGCTGCCGCCCGTCCGGGGCGACCTCTGGAAACAGCGCTTTGAAGACATCAACGCCTACGAGCGGCACTTGACGCGCAACGGCACGGTGATCCGGAAGTTCTTTCTCCATGTCTCGCGGGACGAACAGCGCAAGCGGTTTCTCGAGCGGCTGGAGCAGCCCGAGAAGTATTGGAAATTCTCCGCCGCCGACGTGGCCGTGCGGCAACAGTGGGACGACTACATGGCCGCCTATGAGCAGACAATCCGGCATACCTCGTCGCCGGAAGCGCCCTGGTACGTCGTGCCCGCCGACAAGAAGTGGTTCACGCGCCTGGTCGTGTCGGAAGCGATCAACGATGCGCTGGAATCACTCAATCTGCGCTACCCAAAACTAGACCCCGCGCAGCGCAAGCAGCGGGAAGCCGCCCGGGCGTTGCTGGCGGCCGAAGACGATTAGCGAAAACCGTCAGCGGACCGTGTGCTCGGTGGAGATGATCAGGCCCCGGTCATCGATCAGGTTGAGATACGCCGCTTTGGCGTCAGCCGGAATCGTTGCCGACACTCGGCGGGTGGCGGAATTGATCGTCGCCGCCACAGTCTCCCACTTGCGTTCCTGCCACTTGCCGGTGTCCCTGGTAAAGCAGAGCTCCGCCTTCACGGGCAAGCGAGCCCCCCGGTAGACGGCCCACGCCTCGCCCTGCGGCGTGACCCCTTGGCGGCTCAACGCCATCAACGGTGCGCCGCCCGCGAGCGCCGCCTGGGCGTAGGCAAAAATCTCTTCCGGCTTCGCCCCATCCGGATGGCTGTGCTTCATGCGGACCTGCAGGCTCAGCAACCGTTCGCCCCGCGGCAGCCGGTAGGACTTCTGCCACGACGGCATGACATACGCGAAATCGTTCGTCCCATTGATCCAGAACATCGGCCGGCGCCCTTGCGGCAGATAGGCGGAAGGATCCCACAACTTCAGCCACTTCGCGGCCCGCTCCGGGCCGAGCTTTTCAAAATCCTTCAGCCACGCCGAGTCCTCACCCAGAAAGCCGCAGCCATAGATCGGGATGCCAAAGCGGAACCGATGATCGAGACTCGCCACCATGCTGGTCAAGTAGCCGCCCCAGCTGATGCCCGTGACGCCGATGCGCTTGGGGTCCACGCCCGGCTGCGCCCGGAGAAATGAGTGCGCCAGGATCGAGACCGCCACAGCGTGGTAACTCCACTGGTCCGCCACCGGCGCGTCGATGTGCGAGAAATCGCCCCAACCAGCCGGCCCCGAATCGGCGTGCCGTGCCCGCTTGGGGTTCCACAGCTGATCCGGCGCCGCCTTTTCCGGCAGCGTACCCACGGTGTCAATCGCGATAGCCGCAAAGCCGCGGCTATTCCACATGCGGACCCATTCGGCAAACGCCGTGCCCCCACCGCCATGGATCAGCACCATTCCGGGAGCCTTCGCCACTCCCGCCGGGATGCCGTAATAGGCGAAGGCCCGCGTCGGTTTGCTTTGATACGCCGGGCCAGCCAGCCAGACCGCTTTCACCCCCGCCTCCTCCGTGGTGGCGGCCCAGGATTGCGGAGGTCTTTGAAGCTCCGCCAGCTTCCAGGGAACATCCGCCCCGGCCAGCGTGAGCAGGAATACAAGTGACGACAGCAGCAGTTTCATCGGGTCCGCCTACTTTGCGCCTTTCGCGTCCACCACGGCGGCCACCACCATTTGCAGCGTCTTGCCCGTGGCATCACCAATCACTTTCGGATCACCCGGCTTCCAGTTGTCACGCGAGCCGTCGTAGGTATACTTCACCGGCAGCCGCGTCAGCGCCGGGTCGTACTGGCCTTCGTTGCCGCCCAGCTTCCAGATCACCAGGTCCAGCGACGGGACGACGTAGATGGCATAACCGCCGGAGCCGCCCTTCCAGAACGCATCGCCCGGCACGCCATTGAGGTGCTTGTCCTCATTCACGTTGAAGTTGAAGCTGTGCGTAAAGTGCGGGTTGTACTTCACCATCCGGCCGCACATCCGCGCGAACTCCGGCGTCAGAATCTGCTCCTTGCCCCAGCGCCCCTCATGCAGCATCAGATAGCCAAACCGCAGCATGTCCGTTGAGCGCACCGCGATGCTGCCCCCGCCCGGCGTATGGAACATCCGGCCGTCGGCGTCGATCCCGCCCTTCAGCTTGGGCCGGTACATGGCGTAGCCCCAGGTGCCAAAGCCCAGCGGCTTGGTCAACTTCTGCCGCATGTACTCTTCCATCTCCATGCCCGTCTGCTTCCGCACGATCATGGCGGGCAGATGGCTGGACGAAGTGGCGTAGGAGTAGCAATCGCCCGGCGCGCACCACAGCGTCTGCTTGGTGGCAAAGCCATCGGTGGTGGAATACGGGCCGTTGTCTTCGGTGGGGTTCTCCCAGGTCTGCTTCACGCCCTTCACATAGACCGGATTGGTACCCCGAATACCCGCCGACATAGCGAGCAACTGCCCCAGCGTGATCTGCGCCTTGCGCGGGTCATCCAGCGGCAGCGTATCCGGCAGGTACTTCGCGGTAAACACCTTCTGGTCCAGCCCATCAGGAAACTGCGCCGCCTTCTCCCGCAACATGATGCCCACCGCGACACTGGTGAACGCCTTGCCACACGAAGCCAATTCCGGCAACGCCTCGCGATGACCGCGCCCAAAGTACCGCTCATAAATCAGATGCCCGTGCCGCACGACGAGCAGGCCGCCATGCTGAGTCGTCTGCTGGATGTAGTCAAACGCCTCATCCAGCTTCTTCACATCGATGCCCGCGGTGGCCCGGATCTGCGCCGGGTCCTTCAAAGTCCGCCAGCCACCCGCGCTATCAGGCGGCGGGAAGTAGTCCGCCCCCATCACGGCGAGTGAAGCGCAGAAGGGCAGCAGAAGGAGACGCGTAGTCGGGAAGCTTGCAGGAGACACGAGGGCCATCATACTGAAAACGGCAGAGCACGATGGAACTGAATCGCGGTGAAGCGGAAACTACGAATGATTGAGGGGGAAATGCCAACAGGGAAGGAATTGGTGGACGGCATGGGATTCGAACCCACGACCCCCACGTTGCGAACGTGGTGCTCTCCCAACTGAGCTAGCCGCCCACTGAAACTACTACTTCAAAAGTTTACCATCACCGCTTCACTTCAGTCACTTCCGGAGGCTCCCGCGTGCGAGGGCCGCAAGAAAAGAAGCTCTTTGCGCCTTCGCGTCTTTGCGGGAAACGCCGTGCTCAGAAAACGTTAGCTGGCGCGAACGATGACCGTGGTGATGTTGTCCGGTCCGCCAGCCGAGCGGGCGGCGTCCACCAGGAACTTACACTTCTCTTCCAGGTTCCGGGCGTCGTTCATTAAACCTTCGGAGATGATGGAGGCTGGAATCACTCCGTGCAACCCGTCGCTGCACAGCAGCACCTGGATGCCCGGGCGCAGAGCAATCCGGTAGGTATTGACGCGCAACGGCTGACTGACGCCAATCGCCATGGTCAGCACATGCCGCATCGGATGGACTTTCAGGGTGGCATCGTCAATGCCCAGCCGGCGGCCGATCTCGTTCACCCAAGTCTGGTCGTCGGTGACTTCACGCAGACCCCGGTCGTCGCAGACGTACGCGCGGCTATCGCCGACGCTAGCCACCAGCAGCTCTGGCTCCCCGCCCTCGGCAGGAACGGATTCCCAGACCACGACCAGCGTGGTGCCCATGCCTTCCAGTTGCGGATTGCGCGCCGCTGCTTGCATGACGGCTTGATTGGCTTCCTGCACCGCCTGCACCAGCAGATCAGTTGAAGGCAGCGGGGACAACCGTACCTTGTCCCTCACGAAATCGGAAGCCATCCGCGAAGCATGCTCCCCGGCTTGGGCTCCGCCCATGCCATCCGCCACCAGAAAAAGGCCAAGTTCCGGCTCCACCAGAAAATAGTCTTCGTTGTTGGCGCGCACGCATCCGGGATCGGTTAGGCCGCAGACTTCAAGCATCCAATCTCGATTCTATATGCACTGAGCTCATATTCACCGGCATTCTCAAATTTGGAGCAGATCTTTCACCGTAATCCCCACCAATGCCAGCGTCAGACCGATCATTACCGCCACCGCCACCCAAGCCACCACGTTGTACCCGTGCGAATTGGTCCATTCCTTCATCAACCGCGGTTTATTGACCAGTAGAATCATGAAGATTAGCACGAATGGCAGCAGAACGCCGTTCAGCACCTGGCTGAACAGGATCATCTTCACTAGTGGAAAATCGGGCAGCAGGATCACGCCCGCGCCAGCCACAATCAAAAAAGTGAACAGCCCATAGAATATGGGGGCCTCGCTAAACGTCCGGTTGACGCCCGCCTCAAACCCCAACCCCTCACAAACCGTGTACGAAGTAGATAGCGGCAAAATGCAGGCCGCGAACAGAGAAGCGTTAAACAGACCACCGGCGAACAGCAGAAACGCATACGGGCCAAACGGCTTCAAGCCCAGCGCCGCATCCGCCGCATCCTTGATATCGCGCGGTCCGTTGGACCAGATCGCCCCGGCACAGGCCACGATGATGAAAAACGCGATCACCGTCATCACCACGCAACCCACAATCACTTCCACGCGGGACTGCTTATAGTCCTTCGCGCTGATGCCTTTTTCGACAATGGCCGCCTGTAGGTAGAACTGCATCCACGGGGCCACTGAGGTTCCCACCATGCCGATCAGCATCGTGAGATAGCCGGGCTCCAGCATCAGCACCGGCCGGACACTGTAGAGTGCCGCCTCGCGCCAGGCAGGCTTCACCAGAATTCCTGAAATGATGTAGCCCACGTAGGCCAGCGTGGCGAACAGAAACACCTTCTCCACGCGTTCATAGGTGCCCTTCACCACCAGCAGCCACACGATCAGCGCCCCAATGGGCACCGAGATGTAGCGGCTGATGTGGATCAGCTCCAGCGAACTGGCGATGCCCGCAAAGTTGGCCATCACGTTGGTGAGATTGGCGGCCACCAGCGCGGCCATCATGGCAAACGTGGTCCGCAGCCCGAACTCTTCGCGGATCAGGTCGGAAAGGCCCTTGCCGGTCACCGCACCCATCCGGCTGCACATCTCCTGGGTGACGATCAACAGCAGCGTGATCGGCAGCAGGGTCCACAACGGCAGGTAGCCATACTTGGCACCCGCTTGCGAATAGGTGTAAATCCCGCCCGCATCGTTATCGACGACAGCGGTGATGAAGCCGGGGCCGATCACCGAAAAGAAGACCAGGATGTGATAGCGGAACCGCTGGAAGAGCCGGATCATTCGTTCCTCAACAGCGAAATAATGTCATCGGCGGTGATGATGCCGCTCAGCACACCGTCATTGTCCACCACCGGCAGGCAGAGCAGGTTGTACTTGTCGAACATCTCGGCCACACGGTGCTGCCGGTCGTGCACCTTGGCCTTGATCAGGGGTTCTGAAGCCAGCTGGCGCAACGGGACGCTGGCATCCTGCAGCAGTAGCCGGGCCAGCGGCACCGACGCCACCAGTTTGTCGCCCTCGGCCACCAGCAGCAACGTGTTCAGCGTTTCCAACAGATCTTCGTTTTCCACCAGCGCCTTCAACGCGTCGCCCACGGTGGCGGTGGCGTGTAGGGCGACATACTCGGTGTTCATCAAACCGCCGGCGCTGTCTTCCCGGAACTCCAGCAGCTCTTCGATGTCGCCCTTGGGCTCATCTTCCATCTCATCCAGAATCTCGCCCGCGGTTTCGGTCTCCAGCTCGCTCAACAAGTCTGCGGCCTGGTCCGGCGACATCTCTTCGACAATGTCGGCGGCTTTCTCGGTTTCCAGCGATTCCATGATGGAGGCCTGGATGTCGGGGTCCATCTCAGAGAGAGTCTCGGCGGCCATGTCGCTGGTCAGGCCCGAGAAGATGGCCTCGCGGTCATCCGGGCCCAGTTCTTCGACAATGTCCGCCAGATCGGCCGGGTGCATCTCTTCCAGCAGCCGGTTGGACAAATTCAGGCGCAGCCGCCGCATCGGGTCGGCTTCGACAATGCTGCACGTCTTCCAATCAATCGAATGCGGCGCAATGGGCCGCTGCACCCGGCGCACCCACCGCGGGGGCAGGACGCCCTGCGCTAGGCGGCGGAAAATGCTGCGGATGCCGATGTCGATGTCTTCAATCTTCAAGATCTCGCCCGCGCCATGCCGCTGGATGCGGAAGGTGACATCGGTGACCCGGACCACCTTGCGGCCATGGGCGTCGATGATCTGCTGATCGAGCAGATCACGCACCACCCGGAGCAGATACTCGTCGGAATGGTAGGGCGTCAGCTGTTCGTCGGCCAGGTGAATGCCGTCGAGCGAAATCTCGCGGACTTGATCGTGGCGGATGGTGAGCCAGGTCTGGCCGCCGCCTACTAGAAAACGGTCGATCCGGTCCGGATCGATCAGCGGAATTACCGCCGCGTCGCGGACACGGCCCAGCGTCCGGCCTCGAAGGTCCATGACCTTGAGCCCCACAAGTTCGGTGAGGTAGAGGATGCCGTCCATGAAGTGCCTGGGCCCATCGGTAAAGGGCGGAGTTTCCGCCTCCCTCCACTATGAGGCACGGCACGGGCGGCTGGCAAGGCCTCCGCGTAGAGCTGGCAAATGAACAACTTAGCGAATTTAGAATTCCCGCTTGGGGGCCGGCTGATCAGCACCCACGCGGCCTGTAGTGATGGCGGCTTGGAAGTAGTTTTCCGGGCGCACCGGAACCGCGGCCAGACGGCGCAGCATCGTCAGTTGCCCGGTATGCGTCAGCGCGTCGGCCAGCGGACCTTGAAATAGCCGCTCTTGCGATACATTCAACGGCTCGGCAGCCGCCAACCGTTCGTCCAGCGCCTCCAGGGCCGCATGGAACCGGGCGACCTCCGCCTCCCACTCGCCCGCGGGCTTCGGAGCCCAAACTGGAGCATCCAGCGTGTAGGAGAGCGCCCAATCCAGCAGATCGCTCATGTGCGCCAGAATCTCAACCGGCGTCCGCATTCCGTCCCCGGCGGAGAACCGGGCAAACTCCGGGTCAGCACCGCGCAGTGCCTTGCCGGTGCGGTAAGCCAACGTCGCCAATACGTGTCGCAGCATGTCGTCCCCCCTCGGCCAGGCGCGGAGCGTCCGCACCGGACTCCCGGAATTCTAGCATCCACCAAATCCAATTTGCCCCGAACTCCGTAACACCAGCTGAGATTCCTCAAACAAGGAGGGGAAATGCTACCTACTATGAAACGGCTGACCGCCGTCGCGTTGACCATCAGCGCCAGTTTTGCGGCCAGCCATCGCAACGGACCCATGCTGCTGGAAGACCAGACGGCTAACCTGAACGACTATTACATCTTCCGCAGCTATGAATCCGGCCGCGCCGACCGCGTGGTGATGTCGATGTCCGTGCAGGGCTTCCAAAACCCGGACAACGGCCCCAGCTACTACAAGTTCTCCGATAGCGTACTCTATCGGTTCAACATCAACAACTCCCGCGGCCTGGACGGCAACGCGGACCTCCAGGTGGACCTGGTGTTCCGCACCGAACTCCGCGACAACCCCACGTTCGTTTCCTACTTCGGCAAGATTTCGTCCATCGACGGCCCGGAAGTCTTCCTGGTGCAGCGCTACACCGTCGTGGTCCGCAACCTGAAGACCGGCACCGCCACCTTCTACGACAAGGACCGCAACGGCAAAATGTTGACCGTCGCCCCACCCAACCTCGGACCCAAATCGACCCCCAATTACGAAGAGAACCTGGGCAAAGCGGCCATCTTCGAGCTGGCCAATGGCATGCGCGTCTTCGCCGGTCCGCGCGACGATGCGTTCTATTTCGATTCCGGTGCCACCTTCGACACCCTGAACTTCCGCGCGCCCGCGCCGGTTCTGGCCGGCATGGCGGATCAAGGCAATGGCCCGGCCGCCCCCGCCGCCGTCGATGGCTTTGCCGGCTACAACATCAGCCTGATCGCCATCGAAGCGCCCATCACCATGTTGACCGCCGACGGCACCGCACCCACCGACCCGCGTTCACCCAACGCGAAAATCGCCGGTTGGGCCGTCACCGCCCGCCAACTGGTGACCCTCCGCCCCAGCCCCGGCGACCCGGTGAACATCGGCGAGTACATGCAGATTGACCGCGTCGGCAACCCGCTCACCGTCGAGGCTCTGATCCCGCTGCCCATGAAAGACAAGTGGAACCGCAGCCAGCCCGCCGACGACCGCCAGTGGGCGCAATACATCGGCGACCCGTTCTTCGCCTCGGGCATCCTCAAAGGCGTCTACGGCATCAACGTGCCCCCCGCCCCGCGTAATGACCTGCTGGGCGTCTTCGTGCCCGACATCACGCGTATCGACCTGACAATCGCGCCCACGCCCATGGCCAGCCAGAGCCGCCTCGGCCCCCTGGGTGGCGACAACGCCGGTTGGCCCTTCGGCGGCCGCCGCATCGGTGATGACGTGGTCGACATCGGCTTCCGCGCCTTGGCCGGAGTGCTGGTGCCGGGCTTTTCGAACGCCCCGCCCCTGGGCGATGGCGTCAACAGCAACGACATCCCTTACCTGAACCGGTTTCCGTTCCACGCGCCTCCGCATGCGGGCTTCAAGCACTCGCAAATCGAAGGCACCAACGGCCGGGGCATGAATACCAACCAATAAGCAAAAGACGAACCTTCCTCTGGTTGCGGGGCGGCGGGACGCTGCCGCCCCATTTTTTCCAGCCAGAAGAAGAGCTACGAGGACTTACCCATGCAACCAAAAATGATTCTCTGCTGTGTCGCTTCCCTGCTCATCCCCGTGTTCGCGCAAGATCCCGAACGCCTCGCCGCCGCCCTCAAAGAGCGCGCCCTGCTCGATGGCGTCACCAAACTCAAAATCGACGACCGCCTGAAGATGTACCAGACGCTGGTCGACACCAAGCCCGAAACCCTGCACTATCACAACCTCCTCGCCACCGCCTACCTCCAGAAGATGCGCGAAACCACGGACCCGGTCTACCTCACCCGCGCCGGGCAAGTGATCGACAACGTGCTCTCCCAGGACGCAAGCAACTACGAAGCCCTGCGGATCAAGAACGAGATTGAGCTGGAACACCACCACTTCAAAAACGTCGCCGCCGCGTCCCGTAAGTTGGTGCAGCTCGCGCCCGACGACCCCTGGAATTGGGGCACGCTCGGCGACGCCCTCATGGAGATGGGCGACTACCCCGGTGCCGCTGACGCCTACCAGAAGATGGTGACCCTGCGGCCGGATCTATCAAGCTACAACCGCGCCGCCTGGTACCGCTATGTGGTGGGCGATCCGGACGGAGCCATCCAACTGATGAAGATGGCGCTCCAAGCCGGCAGCCGCTCAGCCGAGCACATGGCCTGGTGCTGGGTGGAGCTGGGAAATCTCTATCTGCGGACCAACCACCCAGCCGAAGCTCGCCCCGCCTTTGAGCGCGCCGGGCGCTACCTGGCCAACTATCATCCGGCCTTCGGCGGCTTGGGGAAGACGCTGGCCATGACCGGCGATCTCTCCGCCGCGATCACTGCGTTCCAGCGAGCCCAAGCCATCAACCCCGCGCCAGAGTACGCCGCCGCCCTCCATGACCTGTACGCCGCCACGGGCAACAAAGTGGAAGCGCAGAAGCAACTGGCACTGGTGGACGTGGTCGACAAAATGGAGCGCGCAGCCAAGCAACCGGCCAACCGCACGCTGGTGCTGATCTTCGCCAACCTGGACCACCAACTGCCGCGCGCGCTCGAACTGGCGCAAGGCGAACTCGACATCCGCCAGGACGTGTTCAGCTACGACGCCCTCGGCTGGGCGCTCTACAAGAATGGCCAACCAGAAGCGGCCCAGGAAGCAGTAACGAAGGCCCTGAAGATGGGCACGCCGGAGGCCAGCTTCCACTACCACGCCGGCATGATCGCCGCCGCGCTCGGTAAAAAAGCGGATGCTATACGGGAGCTAGAGCTGGCCCTCACCCTCAACCCGCAGTTCGATCTCCGTCAGGCCCCCATCGCCCAAGACAAGCTGAAACAGCTCAGCACCGGCGAGGCGACCGTCAAGGAGACCCGCTAATGCGCGGCCTCGTGGTCCTGATCGCCGCCTGCACGGCCACAGCAGCGGCTGATCTGCCTGCTCTGCTGGAACGCTTGAGCGATCCGGCGCTCACCTCCGCCCAACGCAACGATGCCTGTTTCGCCCTGCGCGGAGGACTTCAACCAGCGGTCCGCGCGCGGATGGCGGAACTGCTGGCCGATGAGGCCCTGCGCGCCTGCGCCGCCCGCAATCTGCAAGAGCTCCGGGCCGTCGACGAACTGGCCCAAGCTGCGGCCGACCCCAAACCCGATGTCCGTGCGGTGGCAGTGGATGCGCTGGGACGCTTGCAGGATCCGGAACAGATCCCGCGCTTCATGGCCGCCGCCCGCGACCCGAATGCCCTGGTCAGCATGGCCGGATTGCAGGCACTCGCCCTTCTCGATCAACCACCAGCCCTCGACGCCCTGCTGCAATTGGCTGCCGCCAATCATCCCGCAGGACTGATGGCGCTCGAAGCCGCCCTGCGCTTCCGCAGCCCCCGCGTGCTAACCCGCGCCCGGGAACTGCTGGCCGTCACCGAAATCCCGGCCCGCCTCACCGCCCTCCGCATCATCGGCGAACAAGGTGACGCCTCGGACTTGGCCGCCCTCAAAGCCCTAACGCCTCGTGACGAAGAAATGACCGCCGGCCCCCGCGGCTTCGGCCTCATGCCGCCCATCAGCATCGCCCGCCTGGCCCGCATGGCGATAACGCGAATCGAAGCGCGCAGTAGTTCAAGCGCCAGCGCGAACGGGCGATAGGGTATTCGTTTGTAGCTTCCCGCCAAGCCGCAAAGCAACCAAGGCAGCTCTTTGCGTCTTGGCGTCTTTGCGGGAAACCCTGCGCTGAAGCTAGAGAATCTCGAACACCGCTTCCACTTCCACCGCGACACCGGTGGGCAGCGAAGCGAAGCCCAGCGCGGACCGCGCATGGTATCCGTTGCCGGTCTTGCCGAAAATTTCGTGCAGCAAGTCCGAAGCGCCGTTGATCACCAAATGGTGCTCAATAAAGTCGGGCGCTGAATTCACGCAGCCCAGCACCTTCACCACCCGCAGACCGTCCAGCGTGCCATGCGCGTTCCACACCGAATTCAGAATCTTGGCCACGCAATCGCGTGCCGCGCCGTAGCCCTGTTCGGTCGCCAGGTCGACGCCCAGCTTGCCTTTCAGGGTGCTGACATGGCCGGAGGAGATCAGCTGGTTGCCAGAGCGGAT
>JAPKYX010000277.1 GCA_026394075.1 Acidobacteriota bacterium | reverse complement strand
GATCCGTTATCCGCAACCCGTTAGTTCATCGCGCCCGAAGTGCGAAACGGGCGAAGTCACCACGTGGTCAGTCCCGCCCAATCATGAGGGACTGATTGAGCTGCGATTCGACAAACCTTACCCTTGGCTGCCCCGCGAGCTGGCCGTGTTGCGGATTGCCGCGGAGCGCTGTCTGGCGGCGGGTGAAAAGGCCCGAAGGGAAGAGCAGGGGCGCCGGTTGGCTGGAACCCTGACCGAGATCGCCGAACGGGAACGACGCCGTATCAGCCAGGAGCTGCATGACGAGGCCGGGCAGTCCCTGCTGGTGATCCGGCTGAGCTTGGAGATGCTGGAGCAGGCGCTGGAAGGCCCCAACCGGGACCGCGTCCGCGACGCGCGCCAGATGACCGAACACGTCGTCAACGAGATCCGCCGGATCTTGAGCGCGCTGAGCCCGGAAGTGCTGACCAAGTTGGGTCTGGCGCCGGCCGTGCGGCAGTTGTCTTCCCGCTTGCGTTGGGTGCAGCCGGCCCGGGTGTCGATGCAGGTCAGCGACCTGCCGCGCTTGCCAGAGAAGTTGGAGTTGGTGGTGTACCGGCTGGCCCAAGAGTGCCTAAACAATGCCGCGCGCCACGCTGAAGCAAAAAACGTAACAGTTTCGCTCAATTTAGCCGATGGGTATATCAGGCTCAATGTGAGGGATGATGGCCGGGGCTTTGAGCCGGCCGGGGCGATGGCCAAGGCAGAGTCGTTTGGTCTTGCAGGAATGCGAGACCGGGTGGCGCTCCTAGGCGGACGGATGGATGTTTCCAGCCGCCCGGGCCGGGGGGCCGCGATCGCCATCGAGTTACCGGCAAATTAATTGAGCTGACGATTAGTTAGAGGAGAACATGCCGCAGATTCGTATCCTGCTTGCCGACGATCACACGCTATTCCGCCAGGGCATCAAGACCCTGTTGGCGGCCGAGCCTGATTTCGAAGTTATTGGTGAAGCGTCCAACGGTGGCGAGGCCATTGAACGGGCCGCTGAACTGCGGCCGGATGTGGTGGTGATGGATGTCAGCATGCCCGGCATGAGCTGCTTTGAAGCCACCCGCCAGATCCGCAAAGCCCGCCCGGAAGTGAAGGTGCTGTTCCTCACCATGTATGACGACGAGGACTACCTCATCGAGAGCATGGAAGTGGGTGCCAGCGGTTACGTCTTGAAGGACTCTCCCGCCGCTCAGCTTTCCGCCGCGGTGCGCGATGTTCAACGGGGCGGCAGCTATCTTTCGCCTCGGATGTTGTCGCAACTGGTGGACGACTTCCGCAGCCGCGTCAAGACTCAAACCCGCACGCCGCGCTTTGCCACGCTCACCAACCGCGAGCGCGAAGTGCTGAAGATGTTGGCCGAAGGCAACTCCGTCAAGGAGATCGCCGGTGACTTGAACTTAAGCGTCAAAACGATTGAGGCTCACAAGTTCAACCTGATGCGCAAGCTGGACATTCACAACAAGGCACAACTGGTGCAGTACGCGATCCAGAAGAAGATCATCCAGCTGCCCGCCATGGTCTAACCGTTTTTCGTTGATTGATCCTCCCCTAAGCCCGGCGATGGCCTGACCAGCCTCCGCCGGGCATTTTTTCGTTCACCCGGGCCCGTCCGGTGAGCGATAGAATCAGGGCGTGACCCGTCGCCAACTCCTCGCTGCCCCCATGGCTTTGCCGCTGGCGGCCTCCGCCGCCCAGGCCGCTGCGAAGCCCATCCGGTTGGGCGGACCCATCTACTTGAAGTCCGACGATCCGGCCGAGTTGGCGCGCGAACACAAGCGCCTGGGTTACGGCGCGGCTTACTGCCCCAAGGCCGACGTGAAGGATGGTGCCTACGTCAAAGCCATCGAGGCGGCGTTTGCTAAAGAAGGCGTCGTGATCGCCGAGGTAGGCGCTTGGGTGAATATGCTGGACCCGGATCTTGCCAAGCGCGCCAAAAACTTCACCTACGTGCAGGAACGGCTGGCCCTGGCGGAGGCCGTGGGTGCGCGCTGCTGTGTCGACATCGCGGGCTCATTTCATCCGACGGTCTGGTATGGTCCTCACCCCAAGAATTTCTCGACCGAGTTTTTCGACCTGACGGTGGAGAACTGCCGCAAAGTGATCGATGCCGTCAAGCCCACGCGCACCGTCTTCTCGCTCGAGATCATGGGCTGGAGCCTGCCGCACGATGCGGACAGCTATCTGAAGCTGATGAAGGCCATCGACCGCAAGGCCTTTGGCGTGCATCTGGATGTCTTCAATGCCATCAACACGCCGGAGAAGATGTACCGCAATGCGGAGTTCACGCGGGAGACCATTCGCAAACTGGGCCGCTGGATCGCTTCCTGTCATGCCAAGGATGTGGCCTGGACGCCGGAGCTGCAGGTCCACTTTGTCGAAGTGATCCCCGGACGTGGTGAGATTGATTATCGGCCCATCCTGAGCGAACTGGCCCAGCTGCCGCAGCAGCCGCCGCTGATGATGGAGCACTTGAAGTCCGCCGAAGAATATGAGGAAGCGGCTCGCCACATCCGGAAGATGGGCGCGGCCGCGGGAGTGACTTTCGCATGAACCGACGCCAATTTACGACCTCCACCGCCGCGGCCTTAGCCGCCGCCAACATGGCCACCGCCGCCCGTTTGCCCATCAAGAAAGCCGTTCTGCTGGGCATGATCGACGAGGGCGCATCCATTGCCGACAAGTTCGCCGTTGCCCGCGACGCGGGGTTTGACGCCATGGAAGTGGGCAATGTCCCCACGATGAAGGAAGCCGAGGAGATTGCGCGTGCTTCGCAGTCGGCCAAGCTGCCCATCCACGGCATCATGAACATGGAGCACTGGAAGAGCCCGCTCTCCTCGCCCGAAGCCGGTGTGCCGGAGCGGACGGTAGAGAGCATGAAGTCCAGCTTCGAACAGGCCAAGTTGTTCGGAGCCTCCACCGTGCTGCTGGTGCCGGCGGTGGTGAACGGGCAGGTGCGCTACGAAGAGGCCTGGAAGCGCAGCCAGGCGCACATCCGCTCACTGATCCCGTTTGCCGAGAAGGCCAAGGTGATCATTGCCGTCGAGAACGTCTGGAACAAGTTCCTGCTTTCGCCCATGGAAATGGCGCGCTATGTAGACGAGTTCAAGTCGCCCTGGGTCCGGTCCTATCTCGATGTCGGCAACATGCTGCTGTTTGGCTTCCCGCAGGATTGGGTGCGGACACTGGGCAAGAACCGCATCGCCAAGCTGCACTTCAAGGACTTCAAGTTTGCGAAGCGCCAAGCCGAGTTCGTCAACCTCCGCGACGGGGAGCTTGATTGGAAGGCCGTGCATCAGGCACTGACCGAGATTGGCTGGTCCGGCTACGCGACGGTGGAGCTGAACAAGGGCAACGCCGCCTACCTGAAGGATGTCGCCCAACGTGTCGATCTAATCTTGAACGGCGCTTAGGCGCCCGCCGGCTGGGGCCGGTGCGGTTTCGAGCGACAATCGGATTACCGAGGCAATCCTTTACATGCGTAAGTTCCTGGTTGGCATATTGTGCGGGCTGCTGCTGGCCGGCGTCGTGGGTGTGGTGTTGATTTTCGCCGTCATCCGCTTTGGCGCTAGCGAAAGTGCGCCGGTCGTCGCCAGCAATTCTACGCTCTGGTTGAAGTTGGAAGGCGGCATCGCGGAGGCTCCGCCGGATGAGATGCCGCTGCCGTTTCTCGAAGCGCAGAGCGCCGTCACCGTCCAGGAGCTATGGAGCGCTTTGCGCGCGGCGGCCACCGATAGCCGGATCAAGGCCGTCGTATTGACTCCGCGTGGCGTCAGCGCGGGCTGGGCCAAGCTGGACGAGGTCCGGTCCGCCATTGTCGAGTTCAAAAAGAGCGGCAAGCCCGTCCTGTGCTGGCTGCGCACGCCCGGTGCCCGTGAATACTATCTGGCTACCGCCGCCGACAAGATTTACCTGGCCGAACAGGACATGGTGAATGTGAAGGGCCTGGGTGCCGAGATTACCTACTACAAGGGAACGCTCGACAAGCTGGGTGTCCAGATGGAGTTTGAAACGGCGGGCAAGTTTAAGGACGCGGGCGACTCCTACCGGCGGACCGCCATGAGCCCGGAAACGCGTGAAGTGCTGGGGTCAATGCTGGATGGCATCTACGGCACCATCATCTCCGCCATTGCCCAGGGCCGCAAAAAGAACCCGGCTGAGATCCGGACCATGATGGACGACGGTCCGTTTCTGGGCCAGAAAGCGCTGGCGCTGGGTTTGGTGGATGGCCTGCTTTACGAGGACCAGTTTCGCGACGAACTGCGCAAGACGCTGGGCGGCGGCGAAATCGCCAATATCGGGGCGCGCGAGTATGCCCGGGAATCGGGCCGCGGCAAGGGGCCCCGTTTCGGGCTGGTGGTGGCGGCCGGCTCGATCTTGCGCGGCCACGCCGGAGGCTTCGGCGAATCCGAGGCCATCATGTCTGAAGATTTCGTGAAGACCCTGCGCGCCGCCCGCGAGGATGAATCGCTGCGCGGCGTCATTGTCCGCATCGATTCGCCGGGCGGCGATGCCATTGCCTCCGATGACATTTTGCGCGAGATGAAGCTGCTAAGCGCCAAGAAGCCGATCGTGATTTCGATGTCCGACGTCGCGGCCTCCGGCGGCTACTACATTGCCGCCACGGGCGACCCGATTGTGGCGTATCCCAACACCATCACCGGCTCCATTGGCGTCATATATGGCAAGCCCAACCTGAAGGGGTTGTACGACAAGATCGGGGTCACCAAGGATTCTCTTGCCCGGGGCCGCAACGCGCTGATCGATTCCGACTATGGCCCTATGTCGGAGCCAACCCGGGCGAAACTCCGCGAAGGCATCATGTCCACCTACCAGGGCTTCCTGAAACGCGTCGCCGACGCCCGCAAGATGAAGGTGGAGGAAGTGGACGCACTGGGCCAGGGTCGCGCTTGGCTGGGCTCTCAGGGCAAAGACCGGAAGCTGGTGGATGAACTAGGGGGCCTGGACAAGGCCATTTCGCTCCTCAAGGCGAAGGCCAAGCTGGGTCCCGACGAATCCATCCGGCTGGTCCCCTATCCCCCCCGGCGCAGCTTTGTGGCCCGGTTCCTGACCAAGTCCACCGAAAGCGTGGCGGATCGCGAAGTGCGCGCTTGGCTAAAAGGCCATGGCTTGGCCGGGTTTGAGCCCGGGCTGCTGCACGGCGGCATGATGCAGGTGATGCCCTACACGGTTGAGTTCAAGTAGCACCTAGCCCAGCGATGGGATAAGCCGAGGCGCGGAGTCCCTGTTCGGAACCGAGCCGCGACCAGCAGGAGCGGTCTGCCCTCAAAACGCGTTGAGGCCTCGGTTGATCGGCCAATCTCGATGTGGGTCAATGGCTTGGGCTTCACCGGAGATGGGAGCGGCCCCTCCTGCGGGTCGGGGCTCGGCCCACAGCGCGATCCCCGAGATCAGGCAAACGCCGCGCTGGACTGGACGCCGGATTGTTGCAGCGCAAAGTGCATCTTTTCGAGCGCCGCTTTGTGAATCTGCGACACCCGGCTTTCGTTGATCCCCAACACGTGGCCGATCTCCTTCATGGTCATCTCGTTGGTGTAGTAGAGGTTGACCACCGTCTGGTACCGCTCCGGCAGGCACTTCATGGCCGTGCCCAGGCGATCCCGCAACTGCTCGTGGACGCACATCCGGTCCGGCTGAAGTTCCGGCCCAGCGGGGAAGTCGGGAGCGGGCAGATCCTCCTGCTCCTGGGCGCGCGTCGAGGCGGATACCAGACCTACGTTGCGCAGATCCAGCACCATCTGACGCCACCGCGCGACATCGACGCCCATCTTGTGGGCAATCTCTTCTTCGGTAGGGTTGCGATGCAAGGCGGAGGCTAGATCCCGCGTCACCTGTTCCACTTGCTTGTGGCGGCGGCGGAGGTCCCGCGATGCCCAATCGGCCTGCCGGAGGCTGTCGAGAATGGCTCCCTTGATCCGGTGCTTGGCGTAGGCCGAAAAGGCGACTTTCTTGTCCGGGTTGTACTTGGTGGCTGCATCGAACAGCCCCATGATGCCGGCATGGATCAGATCATCAACATCTACGTGAACGGGTAGATTTTCATGGACGCGGGTGGCGATTGCCCGCACCAAGGGGAGGTGTTCTAGTACTACCTGGTCCCGTTCCTCCGTGGTTGGCTGCACGAATTCAGGCTCTGGTGTACGAGCTCTCGCGGTGGCTGCCGTCATTGACATATGGCACTGTATTAGCAATATGGTGGCCAAACGCCCGAAAAAGCCTTAAGAAGCTGGTAGGGTTGCCCTTAGTGTTCGAAGTACTGCAAGTACGGGGTGTACCGTATGGGAATTCGCGGTCCGATTCGGTACACGTGTTCCAGAACGGAACACCCCAGCACCGGGTAGTGGTGTCAATTTTCCGTCAATCGCACGATTCTTGTCGGCTTGGAAGGCGCACTGGTAGTATCATTGCCATGTTCAAGCTGACGATTGCTTCCCTGCTGGTAATGACCATGACTGCTGCCGATCTCCCTACCAAGAAAACTCTGAACCTGGCCGCCATCAAGACCATGGTGGCCGCCGCCGAGAGCGAAGCGCAGAAGCGCAACGTTCAAGTGACCATCTGCATTGTGGACGACAGCGGCAACGTGCTGTTTCTACAGAAGGCCGACGGCGCGGGCCTCAACACGATTCAGTTTGCCCAGAAGAAGGCGCGCCATTCCGCGTTTTTCCGGCGGCCCTCCAAGACGGCGGCGGATCAACTAGCCAGTGGGAATCTCCAGGTACTGGCGTTCCCGGATGCGTTTCCCAATCAGGGCGGGCTCCCTATCCAGGTGGACGGGCAAACCATTGGCGGCATTGGCGTCAGTGGTGCTCCCTCCGAAGTGGACGAAGCCATTGGACAGGTGGCAATTAACGCCTTGTTGGGCAAATAACGGATAGTCCGGCGTAGCCGCCTGGGCCAGCCAAGGGGCTGCCCCAGCGAGGCTTAGCGCAGATCTTCGTCGGCGGCGATCTTGAGTGCTTTCAGGAACTTATGGTCCTGAGAAGTCCACTTAAACCGGCCTGCGGACTTGAACGTAGTCTCTTCGGCTGCCGGTTCGTCATCGTCCTGATTCTCGCGCTTGTTGAAACCAATCGTGGCTTCGAGCACGAGGAAAACATCGTACCCCGCGCGCTTGATCTCGCCAATGGCAGTGGCAATCCGGTCGGAGTCGGACAGCGACTCGTTGATCGCGTTGCCCAGCTCTTGCATCAAATCTTTAAGGCGTTCGTCCAACTCTAGGCCTCTTCCTGAAGGCTCAACCCAAGAATAACATCGCTGTCCAGTGGCTGGCACGGCATTTTCTTAGGCTCTCGGGCTCCTAATCTCTCGATGTCCCGGCGCGTGATCTGGTTGCAAGAACCTGATTCGCGTACAGTAGAGATATCGGTGCTCCGGGCTGATTTCCGTAGTCCCGGGCCGATTTCTGAATACTTATGCTTGACGCAGCCGGCAAGTTTGTGAAGACCGTGGTTCCTGGAGTGATTAAGCCGCTCCGGGTTCTGTGGAACGAGATGATTGGCTTTGCTTTCCTGGTATTCGCCGTCGTGGCGGGCGGGTCGGCCTTCCGCGCCTGGCAGACCGGGGATGGCAGTGCGGATTCGACGGGCCGGATTATCCTGGCCGGCTTTTTCGCGCTCACTATGGCTTTCTTCGGAATCACCTCATTTTTGCGGGCCCGCAAGATCAACCGCCAGTAGCGGACCGCCGATAGATTCTCTATGAGCCAACCCCTTCCGCCCGCCGGTCAGTTCCCTTATACCCGCGGCATCTACAAGGACATGTACCGCACGCGGTTGTGGACCATGCGGCAGTACGCCGGGTTTGGCACGGCGGAGGAGTCGAATCGCCGGTACCGCTATCTGCTCTCCCAAGGCACCACCGGGTTGAGCGTTGCCTTTGATCTCCCGACGCAGATGGGCATGGATTCCGATCATCCGCTGGCGCTGGGCGAAGTGGGCAAGGTGGGCGTCTCCATCTGCTCCCTGGCCGATATGCGGGTGCTGTTCGACGGGATCGAGCTGGAAAAAGTCTCCACCTCGATGACCATCAACTCCACCGCCTCCATTCTGCTGGCGCTCTACGTGTTGGTGGCACGGGAGCAGGGGGCCGACAGCAAGAAGCTTTCCGGCACCATCCAGAACGACATCCTGAAGGAATACATCGCCCGGGGCACCTACATCTACCCGCCGCGGCCCGCGATGCGGATCATTACCGATCTGTTTGCCTGGTCCGGCCGGGAAGTGCCCGAATGGAACACCATCTCGATTTCGGGCTATCACATCCGCGAAGCGGGCTCCACCGCCGTGCAGGAGGTCGCCTTCACGCTGGCCAATGCCATCGCCTACATTGAGGCGGCGGTGGCGGCGGGCCTCGACATCGACCAGTTTGCGCCACGCCTCAGCTTCTTCTTTAACGCCCACAACAACTTTCTGGAAGAGATCGCCAAGTTCCGCGCCGCCCGGCGGCTTTATGCGCACCTGATGCGGGAGCGCTTTGGCGCTCGCGATCCCAAAAGCTGGATGCTGCGCTTCCACACGCAAACCGCTGGGGCGACGCTGACCGCTCAGCAACCCGACGTCAACGTGGTCCGGGTCGCACTGCAGGCGCTGGCCGCGGTGCTCGGCGGCACTCAATCGCTGCACACCAACTCGCGCGATGAGGCCTTGGGTCTGCCCACTGAAGAATCCGCCCGCATCGCCCTCCGCACCCAGCAGATCATCGCGCATGAGACCGGCGTGACGAACACGGTGGACCCGCTCGGCGGGGCCGAATGCATCGAGGCCATGACGGACCAGATTGAGGCCGAAGCCCGCGCCTACTTAAAGCACATCGATGAGATGGGCGGCACCCTCAGCGCCATCGAACGCGGCTACGTCCAAGCCGAGATTACGAACGCCGCCTACGATTACCAGCGCGGCATAGAAAGCGGCAAGATCACCATCGTGGGCGTCAACAAGTTCCGCCAGGACGACGCCACCAAGATCCCCACCTTCCGTGTCGACCCCGAGCTCGAGCGTCGCCAAGTGGCCCGGTTGCGCGAGGTGCGCGCCTCCCGCAGTGCCGCAACCGTCGCCGAGCGGCTCACTGCTTTAGAAGCTGCCGCCCGCTCGACAGAGAATCTGATGCCCCACATCCTGGACTGTGCCGCCTCCATGGTGACGGTGGGCGAAATCTCCGACTGCCTCCGCACCGTCTTTGGCGAATATCAAGAGACCCAGTAGCCGCCTCGCACCGCCGCGGTAGACTGAGCCTAGTATGGGTTCTGTGGTGGCGGGTTTGGCAGCCGAGTTCGATGCTGCGGCGCTTTGGGCGAACAGATTGGCTGAGCAATATCCGGCCTCAGCCTGGTCCCTCCGGCCCGGCTCCAGTTGGGCGGCCACCGATTGTCTGGCCCACCTCAATCTCACCGCGGAGGCCTTCTGGCCCGCCCTGGAACAAGCTTGGCAGACCGTCCAATCGATGCCCGCAGCCGGCCAGCCTTTCCGCCTGCGACTGATCGAGCGGCTGTTGTTGTGGTTTCTTGAACCGCCCTATCGCCAAACCGTGAAGACTCCCGCCGCGTTTGAGCCCAGCACTCAGTCCCTGGAGCAGGTGCTGCCGCAATTCCAGGACCACTCGGCCCGGCTGGCCGCGTTCGTCCTATCCCTGGACGGACTCGCCATTGATCGTCCGCAGTTAGTATCGCCTTTCAATGCGCGCGTCCAGTACTCACTTTGGGCGGGTTTGAAGATCATGGCCGCCCATCACCGGCGGCACCTCTGGCAGGCCGAGCGTGCGCTGACCCGGGTTACCGGCTGATCGCTGTCTGTAACCTAAAGCTCGTTCGGCGCGCGCCGATAACCATCCTATGGATCGTTTCAGTCAGCCCCCGGCATTGCCTGACTCCGTTTTCCGGCTTGTCTACACCAGCACCGCAGCGGCGCCGATGTTCGAAGAGGAGTTGACGGAGTTACTCCAGAAGGCTCGCCGGCACAACGGACTGCTCGGAGTAACCGGGGCGCTGGTCTACCGGGAAGACACATTTCTTCAGGTGCTGGAAGGTCCGGAAGAGGCCGTGCGGGCGCTCTATTACGGCTCAATTCAAAACGACACCCGCCACAAAGAATGCCTCGTACTCTGGGAAGGCGCGGCTCAAGTGCGCGAATTCGACGACTGGAGTATGGGTTTCTACCGCTTGGCTGCGGGAGAGTTGCCGGGGCACCGCAGCCTGGACGATCTGCTGCTCTAGCCGGTCCTATCGCCGCTTACTGGCGATTTCCCGCTCCAGCGCCGCCGCTTCACCATCGGGGTCGCCTGCCGCGCGCACGTGTTTGATCTCTCGCTTACAAGCCCGCACATCGCCCACCAGATACGCCACCCGGCCCAGGAAGGAGCAGATGTAGCTATCGTGCCCCACGCTCTCGGCGGTCTTGGCTTCCTGGAAGGCACCCAGTGTGTTCCCCAAATTGAGTAGCGCGTAAGCCGACAACACGCGCACACCCGCGCTGGTGGGATTGCTTTTGGATACGCTGTTCAGCTCGATCAGCGCTAAGTTGTGATCGCCCCGCTTAATCAGCGCAATGGCGTTGTCCACCGTTTGCCGATCGGTGGAGCTCAGCATGGCCAGCGCCCCGTTCAGCCGCTCAAACTTCAGGGCGAAAATCTCGGCCTGGACGGGAGCCAGTGTCAGCGCCAGCAACAGGGCGTAGCCGCCCGAGCGGGCCAGTAAGGTTCGCAACTTAAGGTTCATCCGGCGATAGATCCCACCCGACGGCCTGCTTATTCCCGGCTTCTGCTAGAGCGGCAGAATCTCTTCGCGGTCCGCATCAAACTTCAGGCGCCGCTTCTGCACATAGGCGATGTTGCCCAGGTGTGAGGCCTGGGCGCTGCGGTGGCCGATGTAGACGTCGCCGTTGGGGCGCTTGCGGCTCTTCACGCAATCGAGGAAGTTCGCGACGTGCTCGATGGTCTGCTCGCGTTCGGCCTTCACTTCCACCGGCACGGCGTTGCGGCCCTTGGGTGTGTAGACGTAACGGGACCGGTCAATGTAGAGCTTGCCTTCGGTGCCGCACATCTCAATGCCCGCGCCGGTGATGCCGGGGGCGAGCGTGGCTTCAAAGGTCGCCAACCAGTCGTTGGGGTATTCCAGCAGCACGTTGATCGTGTCCGGGGCCGTGCGGCCATCCTTGGCGAAGTAAACACCGCCCGCCGCCACGGCCGAGGTCGGGTTGTCCTGCTCCATGAACATGTGGACCACATCGATCCAGTGCGTAAAGAGGTCCGTCACCTGGCCGCCGCCAAAGTCGAGGTACGCGCGGAAGTTCCAATACTGCTGCGGGTCGTAATCACGCCACTTCACCGGCCCCAGGAAGCGTGACCAATCCAGGTTCGACGGCTGCTGCATCAGTTCCGTCGGCGCCTTGCGCAAGTGGAAGCCATTGCCATGCCACCACGTCCGCGCCATGGTGATCTTGCCCAGCTTCCCGGACTTCATGTACTCTTCCTTGGCCCGCAGATAGTGCGAACCGGACCGCTGCTGCATGCCCACCTGGCAAATACGGTCATTCACGCGCGCCGCCTTGACGATGCCGGGGCCTTCCTCAATGGTCAGCGTCAACGGCTTTTCGACATAGACATCCAGCTTGGCGTTCAGCGCGTCGATGGCGATGCGGGAGTGCCAGTGGTCCGGCGTGGCGATCAGCACAGCGTCGATGCCCTTCATGGCCAGCAGCTCCTGATGCTCCTTGAAGCCCTTGGCGCCCGGCGCCTTGGTGAGCGCGGCATCAACGTTCTTGGCATAGACGTCGCACACCGCCTTGACATCGATGCGACCCGATTGCTGGAACGTCCCCATCACGCCCGTGCCGCGATTGCCGACACCGATGACGCCCAATTGCACCTTGTCATTGGCGCCATAAACGCGCGAATAGGAGGCGGCCGTCATCGCCATGGCGGTGGACTTCACCATCTGGCGGCGGGAAAGGGGAAAGCTGGACTTCGTGGTTCCGGGCATAAGCTAAATTCTATGCCAGTCGTCATCTTTGCGCTGATGCTTGCGGCCACGCCGCTGCCGCCCGGTGCCGTGATCGACCATCATCCGGCGCACACCCGCCAGTACATCGGGTCACCCTCCATTGCGATCTTGCCCGACCGTAGCTACGTCGCCTCGCACGACTTTTTCGGGGCCGGGTCCACGCAGTCCACTTCTGCCGTGTCGCGTGTCTTCCGCTCGACGGACCGCGGCCTCACCTGGGCGAAGACGGCCGAGTTCAATGATCAGTTCTGGTCCAACCTGTTCGTCCACCGTGGCGCGCTGTACTTGATGGGCACCACCTACGAATACGGGCGCATCGTCATCCGCAAGTCTATGGATGGCGGCCGCACCTGGAGCCCGCCCTCGCTGCTGCACCCTGCTACCGGTTATCACACCGCCCCGGGACCGATCATTGAGCATCGCGGTCGCTTGTGGCGTGCGATTGAGTTCCACCCAGAAGGCAAGTGGGGCGGCTTTGAGGCATTCGTGATCTCCGCTGCGGCGAATGCGGACCTGATGGACCCCAAGAGCTGGCAGCTCTCCTCTAGCCTCGCCTACCCGGCCGCGGAAGCTGGCATGGGCTCGACTTGGCTGGAAGGCAATGTGGTGGTGGATCGCCAAGGCCAACTGCTGAACATCCTGCGCGTCCACAACCTGGAGAAAGCCGCGATCGTCAACGTGAAGGGCGGCGACCTGAAGTTCAACCGCCTGATCGACTTCCCCGGCGGCGCCAAGAAGTTCACCATCCGCTGGGACAAGAAAAGCCGGCGTTACTGGACCCTTTCGAACCCCGCGCTGCCGGAGTTCCCCCAATCCGCCAAAGACCCCGCCTCCGTCCGCAACACCCTGGTGCTGATGTCCTCGCCGGACCTACAAACCTGGACCATCCACCGCACCGTCCTTTCCCACCCGGACCCGGTGAAGCACGCGTTCCAGTATGTCGATTGGCAGTTCGACGGCGAAGATCTGGTAGTCGCCTCCCGCACCGCCTTTGACGACGACGAAGGCGGCGCCCACCGTGCGCACGACGCCAACTTTCTGACCTTTCACCGGGTGGAGAAGTTTCGCCGCAACTCCAACCGCTGATTGATCCTGAGCCGATTTGCGAAGCGCGCCTTACGGTCTACAGGCTGGCGGCACCGCGACCAGAGCCACATTCGCGTCCGCCTTCGCAAACCGCAATGCCTGCAAGCTCACCGGCATCGTGGGGGCCAGCGTAAACGTCACGTCCACGGCACCGCGTTCGCAGGTCAAGCGGAACTTGCCGCGGAGCAGGTTTTCGGGCAGCACTGGACCCGCCGCAGAGCAGGTGCCGACTTCTTTCTGAATCGCCTCCATCGCCGTCTTGCGGGCCGGGGCGGGGGTGTCGAGCAGGAGGTTCATGGCGGCGACTTTCTTTAGCGCGCCTTCATCCCAGTTCTGCCAGAGGCTCCAGATCGATTCGCGCATGGAGATCAGCTCGGGCGAGGCGGGCAGCTCGCGGGGCTGCAGTGCGCCCGTCTTTGAAAGTACTTCGATGGCCTGCTCCATTGCGGCAGTGGGCGCGGTGTAGGTGAGGTTGGTCATGCCGATGAAGCCGACGCCGTATTCGGGCAGCCACATCATATAGCTGCCAAAGCCGGGCAGGCCGCCGCCGTGGCCGACGATCTGGCCGATATTGCAGGTGCGCGAGATGTTCAGGCCATAGCCATAGGCTGATGCGCGCACCGTCAGCGGTGAGCCGCTGGCCCGCAGCGCGGCTGGACGCCAGGGGTGCTGCATTTCGCGCTGTGAGCTGCGGCGCACGGGGCCGGAATCGGCACCATCGCGCGGGGGATAAGCCGCAAGCTGATAGGCAACATACTTGCCCAGGTCCTTGGCGGAAACGGCCAAGCCGCCCATCGCGCCAAATGCGCCATGCGGCAGGGAGGGCTCGACACTGTAGACATCGCCCGTCTTGCGATATCCCACCGCGGCCACGTTCGCCGGGATGCGGGAGGGGTGCAGCGTCGAGGCCTTCATGCCCAGCGGATCCAGAATCTCTTTCTGCAGATACTCGTCGTAGGGCTTGCCGGAGGCCTTGGCGATGATGCGGCCCAGCAGACCGAAGCCGTAATTGGAATACTCGTAGGCCGTATCCGGCGGCGTCGAAAATGGGATGCCTTTCTTCAGCCAAGCCGTCATCTCCGCATCGGGCTGACCCAGTTGTTGATCGCCCCAGGGATTGTCTTCCGGGAAGCCCGCGCCATGGGTCAACAATTGCCGGACCCGCAGTGGAGCCGTATCGCTGCTGGGATACTTCAGTTGGCCGATCTCCGGCACATACTTCGACACCGGATCTTCCAGCGACAGCTTGCCCTGATCGCGCAGCTTCAGGATGGCCAGCGCGGTGAAGCTCTTGGTCATGGAGGCGATGCGGAACACCGTGTCGGCCGTCACGGGAGCATTGCTCGTGCGGTCCTTAACGCCCACGCCCTTGGCCAGCACCAGCTCGCCGTCGATGACCATGCCATAGGCCATGCCGGTGACCGCACGGTCCTGCGCGAACTGCTCGAACACCTTTTCCACCTCCGGCAGGGCGGCCATCAGCTTGGCCTTCCGGTTGGGATCAGTAAAGCGAGGCAGAGTTTCCGCTGAGATAAGCGGCAGGCAGGCAAGAAGGGCAAGGATTTTCCGCATAGGCTTCCCATCAGTGTCGCACCGCCCCAAGCCCGCCAGCAGCGCGCCATAATCAGGAGAACTCAGGCTGGCAACGGAGCTGGGACGCTGGGCGAGTTGGATTCGGACAAGGAGCACGGATCGATGAGCAAGATCGACCTGAAGGTGAACGGGCGTTCACTGAGTGTGGAAAGCGAGCCGGCGACGCCGCTGCTCTATATCCTCCGCAATGAAGTGGGTCTGGAAGGCCCCAAGTTTGGCTGCGGCTTGGGCCAGTGCGGCGCTTGTACGGTGCTGATCAATGGTGCAGCCGTCCGCTCCTGCATCACGCCGGTTTCTGCGGTGAAGGGCGAGATCACCACTCTTGAAGGGCTGGCCCCGCAAGGCAAATTGCACCCGCTGCAGCAAGCTTGGATTGATGAGCAGGTGCCCCAGTGCGGCTTCTGCCAGAACGGCCAGATTCTGAATGCCAAGGTCCTGCTCGACAAGACCCCGCATCCCACCAATGCCCAAATCCGCCAAGCGATGAATGACACCCTCTGTCGCTGCATGAGCTATTACCGTGTGCAGACTGCGATCAAGCGTGCCAGCAAGGCCATGGCCGCTGGGTCACCCGTTGCGGAAGAGGGGGTGGTGGCGTGAGCATTCGAAACTCCGTACCCCAGCAGGTGGAAGACGTCCTCGCCCTGCACCGCCGGGGCTTCCTCAAAAGTGCTGGCCTGCTCATGGCCAGCTTGGGTAGCTGGGCCACCGAAGCTGCCGCTCAGTCAGCCACGACGTCCCAAGGGCCTGGCCCGTACCCGATCCTAGATTTCCGGCAGGTCGACTCCTGGATCGTCATTCACGAAAACAACACGGCCACCTTTTATGTGGGCAAGACCGATCCGGGACAAGGCACCGGCACCGGGTTCCGCCAATTGATGTCCGACGAGCTCGACATCGCTTTCGATAAGACCACCTGCATCATGGGCAGCACTGACATCACGGTGGACCAGATCGGCTCCGGCGGATCGACCGCCATGGAGCGCGACTCCTGGCCGATGCGGCGCGTGGCGGCTGAGGCTCGACGGGTGTTGCTGGAGATGGCGTCCACTCGCTTGGGCGTACCGGTGGACCAACTGACGGTGAACAATGCGGTGATCACTGCCAAGTCCGATGCGTCAAAGCGCGTCAGCTACGGCGAACTGATCGCGGGCAAGAAGTTCCATGTCACTCTGACGGGCGACAGCATCTACACGGTCACTGGCAAAGCCAAAACCAAAACCGTTCCCGAGCTGAAGTACACCGGGCAATCGCTCCAGCGTGACGACATTCCGGCTAAGGTGGATGGCACGCTCAAGTGGGGCACGGGCGTCAAGCTGCCCGGCATGGTCCACGCGCGCAACGTCAAGCCGCCCTATGCCTGCGCGAAGCTGGCGGCCATTGATGAGTCATCCGTGAAGAGCCTGCCCGGCTTTATCAAAGTGATCAACAAGGGCAACTATGTGGCGGTCGTGTGCGAGCGGGAAGAGCAAGCGATTCGCGCCGCCCGCCAACTGAAGACCACCTGGGAGAAGCCCGCGACGGCCCCGTTCCCGACTTCAGAGAAGCTGTTCGACTACATGCGCACCGCCCCGTCCGCCTCGCCCCGGCCTAGCGCTCCCGCTGTGGTGGGCAATCCGGACGGAGCGTTCTCCGCCGCGGCGAAGACGATTGAAGCCGAGTACGAAATCCCCTTTCAAGGGCACACCGCGCTGGGTGGCGCGCATGCCCTGGCCGACCCGTCGAACGGCCAGATGACGATCTACTCGAATGACATGAAGACCTACGGCATGCGGCGCTGCGTAGCGACGTTTCTGGGTATGCCGGCCGATCGCGTCCGGGTGGTCTACATGGCGGGTCCGCAGGGCTTTGGCCGCTCGGCGGCAGAGGATGCGGCGTGTGAAGCGGCGTGGATCGCCCGCGACCTGGGCCGTCCGGTCCGCATGCAGTGGATGCGGGATGAAGAGACAGCGTGGGACACCAAGAGCCCGGCGTTCTTCGTCAAGATGCGCGGCGCGCTGGACGCCGCCGGACGGTTGAGCGGCTATGACTATCTCGCCCGTTCTTGTGACCTGAATCACGTGGGCTACAACGAGCCGGACACAGTGCTGATCGCTCAGCTGATGGGCGCGCGGCGGGCCAACCCGGCCGCCGGTAGTGCGGCCATGCCGTCGGACATGTACGCCATCCCGAACCGCAAGATGGTGGGCGAAGTCGTCGGTCTTCCCGCCCTTTGGGAAACTCCGCTGCGCACGGGCAACTTGCGCGACCCCAATGGTCCGCAGGCCACCTTTGCCACGGAGTCCTTTATAGACGAGGCAGCCGCTGCCGCCCAGGCCGATCCCCTGGAGTTCCGCCTGAACCTGCTGCAGGCAGCCACCGGTGACGATTCCGGCTTCCGGCGCGCCCGCTCCATTGCCGTGCTCAAGGCGGCGGCGAAGGCCTACGGGTGGGAGCCACGGCCCTCGCCCGTTCGCCGGGGCACGGGCAACATCCTCACTGGCCGGGGTATCGCTTACACCTTTCGGGGCCTCACCATGGTGGCGCAGATTGCCGAGGTGGAGGTGAACCGCCAGACGGGCCATGTCTGGGCCAAGCGCCTCGTGTGTGCTCACGATTGCGGCCTGGTCGTCAATCCCGATGGGCTGCGCTATACGGTGGAGTGCGGTGCTCTCTATGGCTTAAGCCGCGCTCTGCACGAGGAGGTCCGCTTCAATACGGAGAAGGTGACCAGTGTCGATTGGTTCTCCCATCCGACGCTCCGGCATGCCGACACGCCGGACCGCATTGATGTCGTGCAAGTGAACGGTGACCCCAATCCCAACCGCCCGGACCTGCCTCCCTATGGGGCCGGTGAAGCGGTGCTGAAGCCGATGCTCGCCGCCATTGGCAATGCCATCTTCGACGCGACGGGCGTCCGCATCCGGCGCGTGCCGTTCCGCCCGGATCGGGTGTTGGCCGCGCTGAAAGCTGCCAAGGTATAGGCGAGCTGCACGCGCTGCCTGGCTCGATCAGAGTGATTCAGCGCATCATAGAAGTAGCGTGGAACCAGTTTCAGTGATCGGTGGCGGGTTGGCCGGCTGCGAAGCGGCTTGGCAGTTGGCGGAGTCCGGGCGTGACGTGACGCTCTACGAGATGCGGCCGCAGCGGTCAACCGCGGCTCACCAGACGGACCGGCTGGCCGAGCTGGTCTGCTCCAATTCGCTGAAGAGCGAAAGCGGGAACACTGCGCCGTGGCTGCTCAAACAGGAGCTGCGCCGGATGGGCTCGATGCTGCTGAAGGTGGCGGCGGAGGCTCGCGTCCCCGCGGGCCACGCGTTGACGGTGGACCGCGTGACGTTCGCCGAAGGCGTCTCCCGCGCGATCAAGAGTCATCCGCGCATTACGCTGCGACGCGAAGAGGTGACGGCGCTCCCGGAATCCGGCACCGTGATCGTCGCCAGCGGACCGCTGACCAGTGATGCGCTGGCCGCTGATATCGGGCGACGCACGGGCAGCGACCGGCTCTTTTTCTACGACGCCATCAGTCCCATCGTCGATGCTGAGTCGATCGACACCACGATCGCCTTCGCCGCCTCTCGCTACGGAAAATCGATCGACGGCACCGACGACTACTTGAACTGCCCGTTCAATAAAGAAGAGTACGAGCGATTTCTCGACGCACTGGTCGCCGGCGATAGCGTCCCCGCGCATATCCCCGAAGATCAGCCGTCGTGCCCGTTCTTTGAGGCCTGCCTGCCGGTGGAAGAACTGGCGCGTCGCGGCCGTGAGACATTGCGCTTTGGTCCGATGAAGCCCATGGGTTTGACTGACCCACGCACGGGCCGCCGCCCCTGGGCGGTGGTGCAACTGCGCAAAGAGAACGTGCGCTCCGATAGCTACAACCTGGTGGGCTTCCAGAACCATTTGCGCTTCGGCGAACAGCAGCGGATCTTCCGGCTGATCCCGGGGCTTGAGCAAGCGGAGTTTCTCCGCTACGGCCAGATCCACCGCAACACCTACATCAACGGGCCGACGCTGCTGGATGAAGCGCTGCGCATGAAGGCAGACCCGCGGCTCTACTTTGCCGGGCAGGTCTGTGGCGTGGAAGGCTACGTCGAATCGATCGCTACCGGTCTGGCCGCTGCGCATCACCTGATCACTGGTGATGCCTTTCCGCGCGACACCGCCATCGGGTCACTGTGCCACTACGTCGCCCACGCGGACCCCAATCACTATCAACCGGCCAACATCACCTTTGACCTGCTGCCCAAGGTAGAGGGCTTCAAGAAAGACAAGCAAGCACGACACGCCGCTGTCTGCCGCCGCGCCATCGAGAGCATGGATGCCCACCTCCTCACCCACGCTGGCTGATTGGACTCACGAGTATCTGGCGGAGCGTGCGCGCGAGAACGTGTCGCCGCATACGCTCCGCAACTATGGCGCGGATCTGGCGCAGTTTGTCGAGTACCTGGGCCGTGGCGGGAATGAGCCGGCGGTTACCGCGATCGATCTGCTGCTGCTGCGCGAATGGTTGGGCGAACTGCATGATCGCGGCTTGGCCGCCGTCTCGATTCGGCGTAAGGTGGCTTGCATCCGTAGCTGGTTCCAGTTCCTCCTGCGCCGCGGCCAAGTGGAGATGAACCCGGCCAAGCTGTTACGCACCCCGAAGGTTCCGCAGCGGCTCCCGAAAGTGCCCAGTGAGGAGCAGACCAACCGGCTGATCGACGGCGTCGCTTCGCAAAAGCTGCCGCGCCCGCACCCGGAACGAGACCGGCTGATCTTTGAACTGCTCTACGGCGCGGGCCTGCGCATCAGTGAGCTGGTGGGCCTGAATCTGGCTGACATTGACCAGCGCGACGGCTGGCTCCGCGTCCGGGGCAAGGGCAAGAAGGAACGGATCGTGCCGTTCAGTGGCGGTGCCGCTACCGCGCTGGCCGCTTATCTTGAAGTTCGTCCGCCGGTGGTGCTGGCCGACCAAGCGCCGCTTCTCGTCAACCACCGCGGCGGCCGCCTCACCGACCGCGGCGCGCGCGGCATCATTGCGCTCTACGCCCGGATGCTGGAAGGCGATTCTTCCATCCATCCGCACACCCTCCGCCACGCCTTCGCCACGCACCTGCTCTCCGCTGGCGCGGACTTGCGGTCCATCCAGGAGTTATTAGGCCACTCGCTACTGTCAACCACGCAGAAGTACACGCAGGTGTCGCTGGAGGGGCTGATCCAGGTGTACGACAAGGCTCACCCGAAGGCGTGAGGACCCGGAACAGATCGCTTGGCGCGTACAGGCCAGATCAGTCCACAAATCTTGATAACATAAGGGCTGCCCTAATCAAGCCGAAGTAGCACTGGCCGACTCAGTGTCCCCCTCCGCTTTGGGATCTGGGCCGAAACGGTTGGGTCCGTGGGTTCCCTCTAGGACCAGGAATACGAAATTGACGATGGGAACCAGCAGCCACCACCCACTGTGATCGGTGTCGTGCATTCTGCGGACTCCCGCGGCCGCAGTTGGCAACAGCGTCCCCAACATCACCAGCGTCTCGATTACGCCACCTCTTCCTGTGTCCGGTCCCGAAGTTCCCAAGACGGCATCCAGAATCATTGCTGCGATGTAGACGAAGGTCTGGATAAGTCCGAACATCCAGTATTCCTTGCGGCGGGCGCGGCCTGAAAACACTGCATACTTCTTGAGCACTCTTATGTACCAATTCATTTCACGTAGTCCTTTCGCGTAGATTGTTCAGAAGATCTCATCTAGCTATTTAGGTGTCAAGGGAAATGTTATGGATGTTTCCGAGGTAAAAGCCTTAACTAAGCTGCAGCACGAACTCTTGCCCCGCGCGGCGAAGTGCACCCGGTATCCCTTGTAGGGCTGATCCAGATATTGCGACAAGGCTCACCCGAAGGCGTGACCTAAGAACGGTCCCGCGAGGTGTGGAGCACGCGCAGTATGCAAACGTCCCGGGAGCGGACTTGGTAGGCGATCACATACGGCAGCGGAACCATCACTAGCTCCCGTGTGCCGGCTTCTCGTCCCGGGCGGCCACGATACGGGAGCTCCTTCAGCGACTGAGCGGCCCGGTAAAGCTTCATCACGGTTGGTTGGGCCCACTCCGGGCGATGGCGACGCCAATAGTTCTTGATGCTCTCCAGATCACTGGCCGCAGCTGCCGTCCAGCGGATCGGCCACATTAGGGCAGAAACCAGCTCTTCACGCGAAGATCCATCTCGGCTTCTTCGATCAAGTCGCCGGACTCACTTTGCGCCAGCCCCAAAGCCACCTGCTGTCGAAACCATTGATCGTCGGAAAGAAGATTGTCCACGGCTTCCCGCAACAGGTCGTCCGTACCCCGGCCCGTGGCCAGAGCCAGTTCAGATAGCTTCACCACTTGCTCCGGGTTCAATTGGACGTCCATGTCCGCCAGTTTAGAGTCCACCGAAAGAGCTTGTCAAACAAGCTCCCATACCAGGGATCTAGAATTGGGGACTAGCTACAACTTAACCGTCCGCCCACTCTTGGCCGACTCCCGCGCCGCCACCAGGATCTCGGTGGCGATCAGGTTGTTCTCGAGCGATGACAAGCCGCCAGGCTTCAGCGTGCCGCGGACGATGGCGGCGAGGTAGGAGATGGGGTCGCGCTCGGCTGGAGCCAGCGGGTCCGGCGTCAGCACTTCTTCGTCTTTGGCCTTGGGGCGCCGCACTCGCAGTACGTTGCCGCCGATGGCGTGGGCGCACCCTGATTCGGTGTAGACCTCAAAATCCTTGCGGCTGTAGGGCCAGTTCCAGGAGCCTTCGATCAGGCCCACGGCTTTCGGATACTCGACGATGATGTTGGCTTCGTCATCCACCTTCGAATAGATGTGGGGCTTCATCTGCTGCACGCGGGCGGTCACTGAGAGCGGCCGGGCGTTGTCCATCAGCCAGGTGCAGAGGTTGGCGCCGTAGCAGCCGAAATCGAACAGTGCGCCAGCGCCGTTCTTCACCGGGTCGGTCAGCCAGTTGAAGAACTCCGGGCCGGTGCCAATCTCTTTGGGCCCCTGGTGGCCGTCCATCGCCACCATCTTCCGGATGTCGCCCGCAAATTTCTGCTGCTTCACCAGATTCCATAGCGCGCCGTGGCTGCGGTACCAGGTGGTTTCGTAGTTCACGATGACGGGCGTCCCGGATTCGCGAGACAGCTTGGCGATCTCGCGGGCGTGTTCGTTCGAGACCGCCAGCGGCTTCTCCATCATCATCGGGATCTTGCGCTTGGTGCATTCGCGGACCACCACCGGATGGTCCAGCGTGCTGGTGAATGCGCCCACCGCTTCCGGCTTGGTCTCGTCCAGCATCTTGCCCAGGTCGGTGAAGAAGGGGGTCTTCTCCAGCTTGAACATGGTCGCGTACTTCTTGTGCAGGGCCGGGTCAGGATCAAACACGCCGGCCAGTTCCACGTCGGTGCGATTGGCCAAGCCGCGCAGGAAGCCGGAGGCGTGGCCATGCACCAGGCCCGCCAGGCCAAAGCGCAAGGGCTTTTCTTGCGCCCCAAGAGTCGAATTGAGCTGCGGCAGCAAAGCCGCCCCTGAGGCCAGGATGGCCCGGCGAGTCGTGTCCATGGCCCCCATCATATAGCGCTTGAGGAATGGATTCGCAGTTGCCGCGCGGTTAGCGCTACTTCTTTAAATTCAGACTCGGCCGGTAGGCGCTGACGAACAGACCGTGGTCGGTCAGCAGCTTGCGCCCCTCGGGCGACATCAGGAACTCCACCAGCTTCCGCGCGGCCTTGCGTTGTTTCGACCGCCGGATTTCGGCGCCCACCTGCCGGATCGGGGTGTGGGCTTCTGCCGGAACCAGGATGCCGCCCTTGTCATGCACCAGTGACCAGGCGGTCAGCGCGACGTCCACATTGCCGCTCTCGGCAAACTGGAACGCCTGCCGGACATTCTCGGCCAGCACGATGGAGGGCTGGTATCGGTCCCAGATCCCGAACCGCTTCAGCGATTGTTGGGCGGCCAAGCCGTAGGGTGCGTGCTGCGGGTTGGCGATGGCAATCTTGAGATTCTGAAACTTGGCGAAATCGTCAAAGTTCTGGATCGCCCCGGACTTCGACCACAGTGCCAGCCGTCCGGTGGCGAAAATCTGCACATCGTTCGATTCAACCTTGCCCTTGCTCACCAGCTCCAGCATCAACGCCTCATTGGCCGACAGGAACACATCAAACGGAGCCCCGGCGTCAATCTGCCGGGCCAGCATGCCGCTTGCCCCAAAGGTGAAGGTGAGCGTCGCGTCCTTGAAGGCTTCCTTCAGCGGTGCCTCCAGCGGAGCCATGTCGGACGCCGCCGCCACCAGCAGCGCCGGAATCTCCGCCGCCGCCTTGGGGGTCTTCTGGGCCCACGCCGTTAAGTCTAATGAAATGAACGCAGCCAGCAGGAGCGGGAGAGTACGGCAACCCATGCTCACCATCATACCGCTCGGCGGGAACCGGGATAAGGCGAATGTGGGGACTCAAACTTTAGCCCAAAAGGTTGACAAGGAAACGCTAATATTTGATACTGGTGATCAGCAGGACTACATTTATGAGCAAGATCATCGGAATCGACCTCGGCACGACCAACTCTGTCGTGTCCGTTATGGAAGGCGGCCAGCCGGTCGTCATTGCGAACCAGGAGGGTGGCCGGACGACGCCGTCCGTCGTGGGTTTCGCCAAGAGTGGTGACCAGTTGGTGGGCACGGTGGCCAAGCGTCAAGCCGTGACGAACCCGGAAAACACCATCTACTCGATCAAGCGTTTTATGGGACGCCGCCAGAACGAAGTCTCCGAAGAGATGAAGCTGGTGCCGTACAAGGTGGTCGGTGGCGACAACGGCGATTCCCGCGTGGACATCAATGGCAAGCTCTATTCGCCGCCCGAGATTTCCGCGCTGATCCTGAAGAAGCTGAAGCAGGCGGCGGAAGCCTACCTGGGCGGCAAGGTCACCGAAGCCGTCATCACGGTTCCGGCCTACTTCAACGACGCCCAGCGTCAGGCCACCAAGGACGCCGGCCAGATTGCGGGCCTGGAAGTCAAGCGCATCATCAATGAGCCGACGGCGGCCGCGCTGGCCTATGGCCTGGACAAGAAGAAGGACCAGACGATCGCCGTCTACGACTTTGGCGGCGGCACGTTCGACATCTCGATCCTGGAAGTGGGCGACGGCGTCGTCGAAGTGAAGTCCACCAACGGCGACACCCACCTGGGCGGCGACAACATCGACCAGCGGATTGTCGACTGGTTGATCACCGAATTCAAGCAGGAAGAAGGCATCGACTTGTCGAAGGACAAGATGGCCCTGCAGCGCCTGCGCGAGTCCGCCGAGAAGGCCAAAATCGAGCTCTCGAATGCCTTTGAGACCGAAATCAACCTGCCCTTCATCTACGGCGACCCGGCCACCGGCCCCAAGCACTTGGTGAAGCAGTTGACCCGCAAGCGGTTTGAGCTGATGATCGAAGAGATCCTGCAAAAGTCGGCCGGCCCCTGCAAGCAAGCCCTGGCCGATGCCGGCATGAGCCCCTCGCAGATCGATGAAGTGGTGCTGGTCGGTGGTTCGACCCGTATCCCCCGCGTACAGGAGATCGTGCGCGACCTGTTCGGCAAGGAGCCGAACCGTAGCGTGAACCCGGACGAAGTGGTGGCCATCGGCGCCGCTGTCCAGGGCGGTGTGTTGGGCGGCGAAGTGAAGGACGTGCTGCTGCTCGACGTGACCCCGCTGTCGCTAGGCATTGAGACGCTGGGTGGTGTGTTCACCAAGCTGATCGAGCGCAACACGACGATCCCGACCAAGAAGAGCGAAGTCTTCTCGACCGCTGCCGATTCGCAGCCTTCGGTGGACATCAAGATCTTCCAGGGCGAACGCTCCATGGCCAAGGACAACCGGATGCTGGGCGTGTTCCAGTTGACCGGCATCCCCCCGGCCCCGCGTGGCGTGCCGCAGATCGAAGTGATCTTCGACATCGATGCCAACGGCATCATGAACGTGATGGCGAAAGATCGCGCCACCAATAACGAACAAAAGATCACCATCACCTCCTCCTCTGGCCTTTCCAAGGAAGAAGTGGAGAAGATGTCCAAGGACGCCGAAGCCCATGCCGCCGAGGACCGCCGCAAGCGCGACGAAATCGACGCCCGCAACAAGGCCGACGCGATGATCTACAACGTCGAGAAGATGTTGAAGGATCACCGGGAAAAGATCGGCGAAGAGGAAGCCACCAAGGTGGAAGCCTCCATCAAGGAACTGCGCGACGTGATGGTGGCCGGTACGGTGGAAGCCATCAACAAGGCCACTGACAACTTGACCCAGGCCAGCCACAAGTTGGCTGAAGCGATGTACAAAGCATCGTCTACTCCTGGTGCGGGTCCGACGGAAGGTGCCGCCAACGGTGCTGGTCCGCAGGAGCCCAAGAAGGACAACGTCGTCGACGCCGAGTTCGTGGACGTGGACGATAAGAAGTAAGCTGGGGCGCGATAACGCCCTAGCCGGACGGCGATAGGTAAAACGGATCTTAGGCATGGCTTCGCAACAGGACTACTACGGCACTCTAGGCGTCGCTCGCGGAGCCACCGAAGACGAAATCCGGAAAGCCTATCGCCGTTTGGCGCGTAAGTATCACCCGGATTTGAACCCCGGCGACAAGTCGGCAGAAGAGCACTTCAAGACGGTCCAGGAGGCGTATGACGTCCTCTCGGACCCCAAGAAGCGCCAGATGTTTGACCAAGTGGGGTTCTACTCCGAAAACGCCCGCCCGCAACCCGGTCAATACCCGGGTGGGGCGGGCTTCAATTTTGATGGGTTCGATTTCGACAGCTTCGTCCGCAGTGGAGCGGGCGGCGCGGCCGGTGCAGGTGGTGCGGGGGCCGGCGCGGGAGCGGGCAGCGGGACCAACTTCAAGGACCTGTTCAGCCAGTTCTTCCGCGGCGGCGAAGGCCCGGCCTCGCAGACCCCCGAACGCGGCCCGGACCTGGAATACGCCCTCGATATCGATTTCTGGCAGTCCATCAAAGGCACGCAAGTCCGCGTGAACATCAACCGGCAGGAGACGTGCGCGGATTGCCGCGGCTCCGGTTCGGCTTCCACCGGCACCACTAACTGCCCGGAGTGCAAAGGCACCGGCAACGTGGAACAGATGGTGGGGGCCATGCGGTTCACCATCCGTTGTCCGCGCTGCAATGGCAAAGGCAAGACCTCGAATATCTGCTTTGCCTGCCGCGGCGAAGGCCGCACCTCGAAGCCGGATTCGGTGGAAGTGCGCATCCCGGCCGGTGTCCAGTCCGGTGCCCGCATGCGTGTGGCGGCCAAGGGCAACGCCGGTTCCCACGGCGGCCCGGCGGGTGACCTCTACATCACGGTCCGCGTGCAACCGCACGAGTTCTTCCAGCGCGAAGGCGACAACATCGAAATCCGCGTGCCGATCACCATCTCGGAAGCCGGCCTGGGCACCAAGATTGAAGTGCCCACCATCGACGGCCGCGCCCTGCTCAAAATTCCGCAAGGCACCCAGAACGGCCAAAAGTTCCGCCTCCGCGAAAAAGGCGTCGCCAACGCCCGCAAGAACAGCCGTGGTGATCAGATTGTCGAAGTCTTCCTACAGCCGCCGGATACGGCGGATGAGCGCGTGCGCGAACTGCTCCGTGAGCTCGCCAAAGCCAGCCCCGAGGACCCGCGGGCGAAGCTGTTTGCGAATTTGTAGTCACTGCGTCTGCGCCGCGTGAAGTTGGTCCTTCGGTTGATTCAGCTGCTGGAACCGGGCAACTTCGGTGGCCGGCAGCTCCATGCCCTTATGCTGGGCCGTCCTCCGGGCGCGGGCGATCATCAACTCTGAGGGCTTCACCTCGCTCAGCCCTGACAGGTCAAAGAACTTGCGGCCCGGTTCCTGCAAGACAATGCTGGTGACCTCGATCAGGTTCTCCGTGCCCTTGGGCGCGCCCCCTGCGGGGAATCTCACTGTCCGCCTGAGCTCCGCGCAACCCAGTGCAGGCGCCAGCCACATGGTCCACGTGCCGGACGCGGAGGCTTGCTCCAGCTTGAACGTCGCATAGCCCGAAATCTCTTCTTCTCCGGTCTTCACAAAGCCGAGCAATGCTTCGCCGCCACGCGTAAAGCGGCATTCCCGCGCCGGATCCATTTGTCCCGCCGCCAGTTTGGCGGGCTCATGCTTGAGTGTGGACTTCAATCCCAAGTCGGCCGCGACGTCGACGACAGTTCCATTGGCCCACTGCAACTCGCGCTCGCGGTTGCCGTCAGAATTCTCATGCGCCGTGACCGTCGATCCATCAGCGCGGCGGCCATGAATTGTCGTCTGCTCCACCCGGTATCCGGAGTCACCTGTACGCACCCGGTGGACGGTCTGTACCGTGAACGCTGGGACAGGCTTGGCTGACCGAGAAGTCCCAAGACGCTTGGCTAAGTAGCCCACCGCGGCGAGCATGGTTATGCCGGCCACGATCACGATCGCCTTGGTGACTGACGACGGCACCGTCTTATTCCTCCATGGGAGTGCTCAACAGCTCCAGTATCCTCTAGAATCAAAGGAGTAAGGTATGGCCACCCGAAAGCGTCAAAAAGCGGCGTACATGATCTCGGCGGTTTCCGAGCAGTACGAGATCCATCCACAAACGCTGCGTCTTTATGAGCGTGAAGGCTTGCTGAAGCCCTCCCGCAGCGACGGCAACACGCGCCTTTATACCGACGAAGACTTGGTGCGCCTGGAAGTGATCCTGAAGTTGACGCGCGAGATGGGCGTCAATCTGGCGGGCGTCGAAATCATCCTGAACATGCGGGAGCGCATGGAAGCGATGCAGAAGCAGATCGAAGAATTCATGTCCACCTTGAACCATGAACTCTCCTCCCGCATCATCGTCCGGCATGACCCGCCGTCCAACGCCCTGATCCCGGTGGCGCGGTCGGTCAGCATGGACGATGAGCCTCGGCCCACGCGCAAGACGCGCGGCTAGGCTTGGCCGCTGGGCACCTTTGGGCTACGCCCTCGGCGGATCTAACCCACCGCGCTGACTGCCCAATCGGGCTGAACTTCCGTACGAAGTACTGTCCGCCCTTGCCACTCACCCCGCAAACGCAATATAGTCCTCTTCATGAGCCGCACGATCAGAACTTGGGGAGTTGTGTGCGCTCTTGCCTGTCCGCTGGCGCTTGCGGCCCAGACCGCGCCCGCTGCTGGCGGCGGTGTGCCCGGTAAAGCGGCGATTCAGCGCTACTGCCTGGGCTGTCACAACACGCAATCGAAAGCTGCCAATCTTGCCCTCGACACGGTCGTGAACGCGCCCGCCGGCCAACACCCCGGGGAGTGGGAGAAAGTCGTCAAGCGGCTGCGCGGCCGTTCGATGCCTCCGGCAGGACTGCCGCGGCCGGATGAACAGACGTATCAGACGCTTCAGGCCGGTCTCGAAAAGACGCTCGACGCGCAGGCGTTGGCTAGCCCCAATCCCGGGCGCACCGATACCTTCCGGCGGCTGAACCGCACGGAGTATCGCAACGCCATCCGCGATCTGTTGGCGCTGGATGTCGATGTCTCCTCGCTGCTGCCCGCCGATGATGCCAGCCACGGCTTTGACAACGTGACGGTGGGGACCCTGTCGCCCACCCTGCTCGAACGTTATCTCGGGGCCGCGCGGCGCATCAGCCGGTTGGCGATCGGCATTGCGCCCAAGGCTCCCGGTGGGGACACGGTGACGCTGGTGCCTGATCTGACGCAGGAAGACCATTTTGAAGATCTTCCGCTGGGCACGCGCGGCGGAGCGGTGGTGCAACACACCTTCCCGGTGGACGCCGAATACGAGATCCAACTGCGGCTCCAGCGGGATCGCAACGAGCATGTCGAAGGCTTGACGGCCAAGCACCAAGTGGAACTGATGCTTGATGGCGAACGGGTGGCCCTGTTCACCGTGGAGCCGCCGCCGCCCGGCAAAGATCACAGCCAGTCCGATCAGCACCTGCGTCTGCGCTTGGCCTTGAAGGCCGGGCCGCATACGGTGAGCGTGGCTTTCCCCAAGCAGACTTCCGCGCTGCAGGAAACGGAGCGCCAACCCTACCAGGCGTTCTTCAACATGGACCGTCACCCGCGCCCGCAGCCCGCGCTGTACCAGGTCTCGATCAACGGGCCGTATGAAGCCAAAGGGGCAGGGAAAACGCCGAGCCGCGAGCGCCTGTTCGTCTGCCGTCCGTCGAGCGTGGCGCAGGAAGAAGCTTGTGCGGCGCGGATCCTGTCCACGTTCGCCCGCCGTGCCTACCGGCGCCCGGTCACCGATACGGACGTGGCGGTTCCGATGAAGTTCTTCCGCCAGGCGCGCCCGGAAGGCGATTTCGACAATGCCATCGAGATGGCTGTCCGGGCCGTGCTGGTGAGCCCGGAGTTCATCTTCCGGGTGGAGCGGGATCCGGAGGGTATCGCTGCCGGCACCGCGTACCGCGTCAGCAATCTCGAACTCGCCTCCCGCCTCTCGTTCTTCTTGTGGAGCAGCATCCCGGATGATGAGTTGCTCGATGCTGCGGTTCGCGGCGATCTCGCCAAGCCCGAGGTGCTGGAACGTCAAGCGCGGCGGCTGCTGGCCGATCCACGGTCGCGCCAGCTGGCCAGCAACTTTGCCGGGCAGTGGCTCTACCTGCGCAACCTGAACTCGATCCTGCCTGACATGCGTTTGTTTGCCGGGTTCGACGACAACCTCCGCCAGTCCTTCCGCCGCGAAACGGAGTTGTTCTTTGAAAGCATCATGGCGGAGGACCGCAGCGTGCTCGACCTGCTCCGCGCCAACTACACGTTCCTGAATGAGCGTCTCGCCAAGCACTACGGCATCCCCTATGTCTACGGCAGCCACTTCCGCCGCGTTGAACTGACGCCCGAATCGCAGCGCGGCGGCCTGCTGCGGCACGGCAGCATCCTCACGGTCACCAGCTACGCCACCCGGACCTCGCCCGTGCTGCGCGGCAAATGGATTCTTGAAAACATCCTGGGCGTGCCACCTCCGCCACCGCCGCCCGCCGTTCCCGCGCTGGGTGAAAAAGCCAGCACCGGCAAGCCGCTGACCATGCGAGACCGGTTGGCGGAGCACCGCAAGAATCCAGCCTGTTTTGGCTGCCACCAGTTGATGGACCCGGTCGGGTTCGCAATGGAGAACTACGACGCGGTGGGCCGCTGGCGCACGACTGAAGACGCGGTCCGGATCGACGCCTCCGGCGGGCTGCCGGATGGGAGTAAATTTGTAGGTGTTGGCGGATTGCAGCAAGCGCTGCTGGCGCGGCCGGAAATGTTTTCGTCGGCACTGGCCGAAAAGCTAATTACGTACGCGCTGGGCCGGGGCGTCGAGACCTATGACGCACCTGCTATCCGGCAGGTGTTGCGGCAGAGTGCGGCGGAAGATTACCGGTTCTCGTCGTTCATTTTAGGCGTGGTCCGGAGTGCCCCATTTCAGATGCGGCGCAGTTTGTAGCGGGAGGTAAGATGTTCATCACCAAGAAGGCTCTGCCGCGGCGTGCGCTGTTGCGCGGCGCTGGCGCAACGCTCGCGCTGCCACTGCTCGACGCCATGATGCCCTCCATGACGGCGCTGGCGGCTTCACCCGTGAAGCCAGTGAAGCGGCTGGGCTATGTCTACATGCCCATGGGCGCGCACATGCCACAATGGACCCCACCCGGCAAGGACCTGACGCAGCTGTCGCCCACGCTCCAGTCGCTGGCGCCCGTGATCGATCAGCTCACCGTCATCGGCAACCTGGAACTCAAGAACGCCTACCCCGGCACCCACGCCACCTCCAACGCCGCCTTCTTAAGCGCGGCCACCTCCAAGTGGACCGAAAGCACCGACTACTACCTGGGCACCACGGCCGATCAAGTCGCTGCCCAGAACATCGGCCAAGCCACGCGGCTGCCGTCGCTTGAACTCGCCATGGACTTGCTGCACACCGTCGGCCAGTGCGACAACGGCTACGCCTGCGTCTACCAGAACAATCTCTCCTGGTCCTCCCCCACCACGCCGCTGCCTGCCGAGGCGCACCCTCGCATGGCGTTTGAGCGTTTGTTCGGTGACGGCGGCAGTGCTCAGGAGCGCCGCGCGGAGTTGAAGAAAGAAGCCAGCCTGCTGGATTGGGTGCGCGAAGATATTGCCCGCCTGCAGAATAAGCTGGGTGCCGCCGACCGCTCCCGCGTCAAGGAGTATTTGGACACGGTCCGCGAAGTGGAGCGCCGCATCCAGAAGGCAGAAGCGCAGTCGGCTGAGTCACGGCTGCCCGATCTCGATCGTCCCGTTGGCGTCCCCGCCGCTTATGGCGACCACGCGCGGCTGATGTTCGACCTGCAGATACTCGCCTTCCAGGGCGACGTCACTCGTGTCATCACTTTCCAACTGGCCCGCGAAACCAGTACCCGCACCTATCCCGAAGCAGGCGTCACCGAAGCCCATCACCCGCTCACCCACAACGCGGGCGACCCGGAAAAGCTGGCCAAGGTGGCCAAGATCAACGCCTATCACGTGTCGCTGTTTGCCGAGTTTTTGAAGAAGCTGAAAGCCACGCCCGATGGCGATGGCAATTTGCTGGACCACTCGGTTTATCTCTATGGCAGCGGCATGAGCAATGCTGACATTCACGACCACGTCAATCTGCCGATCCTGGTGGCCGGTGGCGAACGGGTGAAAGGTGGCCGCCACATCCGCTACGCTCAGCCGACGCCGCTGGCGAACCTGCACCTGACGCTGCTTGAAAAGGCAGGCGTCAAGATCGACTCGTTCGCCGACAGCAAGGGCAAAGTGAAGGAGTTGCTGGAGCCGCTGGCGCTCTAGCTGGGGCCCCGATGAACCCAACCCGAAAGCAGCCCGCATCTGCCCGCCGCCCGCTCCGGCTGCTTGCCTTGGCCCTCGCCGCCATTACCTTGGCCGCTGCCGCCGATTCACCCATTGCCGACGCCGCCCAGCGCGGTGATCGCGCCGCCATTGAAGCGATGATTGCGGGCCGGGTGAACGTCAATCAGACGCAGCCCAACGGCACCACCGCGCTCCATTGGGCGGCGCAACGGGACGACCTACGTCTGGCGCGCGTCCTGATCGAGGCTGGTGCGGACGTCAAGGCCGCCAATCGCTACGGCGTCACGGCCCTGTCGCTGGCGTGCACCAACGGCAGCGCGCCGATGGTGGAACTGTTGCTGAAGGAAGGCGCGGACCGCGAGGCCCGGCTGCCCGGCGGTGAAACGCCGCTGATGGTGGCCGCGCGCACGGGCCGGGTGGCTGCGGTGCAGGTGTTGCTCAAGAGCGGAGCCGCCGTGAACGCCTCCGAAAGCCGAGGGCAAACGGCGCTGATGTGGGCCGCTGCGGAAGGTCACGCGGAGACGATCGAGGCGCTGCTCAAAGCCGGGGCCGACCTGAAGATCCGGCTCGATTCCGGCTACAACGCGCTGCTGTTCGCCGTCCGCGAAGGCCGCATTGAAGCGGTGAAGACCCTCCTGAAGGCCGGTGCCGACGTCAATGACACGATCGTTACTGCTCCGGGCAAGAAGCCGCCGTCGCGTGGTGCCCGTGCGGGGTCGAGCGCGCTGATCCTGGCCGTGTTGAACGCTCACTACGAACTAGCCGCCGTACTGCTTGACGCCGGAGCGGACCCCAACGCTAGTGGTCCCGGCTACACCGCGCTGCACGTGTTGACCATCGTCCGCAAGCCCGGCTTGGGCGATAATGATCCGGCTCCCGATGGGTCTGGCAACCTGACCGCCATCGAGCTGGTGAAGAAGTTCGCGGCCAAGGGCGCCGATCTCAACAGCCGCATGACCAAGCGGGTCGGCTTGGGGCTGACCAGCCTGAATACGTTGGGTGCCACGCCCTTTGTGATGGCCGCTCGCGCCGGTGATGCCGAACTGATGCGGACGCTGGCGGCCCTGGGTGCCGACCCCAAGATCCCGACCAATGACGGTGCCAATGCCATCATCGTCGCCGCCGGATTGGGCACGCGCTCACCCGGGGAGGACGCCGGTACCGAGAGCGAGATCGTCGAAGCCCTGCAGGTGGCGATTGACTTGGGCGTCGACATCAACGCGGTGGACAAGAATGGCGAAACCGCCATGCACGGCGCCGCCTACCGCAATCATCCGCTGGCCGTAAAGCTGTTGGCGCAGCGGGGTGCGGATATCAAGATCTGGAACCGCCCCAACAAGTCCGGCTGGACGCCGCTGCGGATTGCGGAAGGCTACCGGTTCGGCAACTTCAAACCCTCTCCCCCCACGATCGCGGCTTTGCAAGAGGTGATGATCGCCGCGGGCGTCGAACCCGTGTCGCAGCCCGCCGTGCCGCCCAGCGCCAAGTAGCGGATCAGCTAGCCGACCAGTTGCTTCCGCAAGTGGTCCACCACCGCGCAGTGTTCCAGTTGCGGACTGAACAGGATGATCTCCGCATCCTTCGTCACCGCCACCGTGTGGCCCGGGGGCCAATAAAACAGATCACCACCATGCACGGCGTCGACGGCACCATCGTGGTAAGTCACGGTGACCTCTCCCTCAATCAGATAGCCCCAATGAGGCGACTGGCAAAGGTCATTCTCCAGTCCCTTCAGCAGGGGTGCTATGTCTGTTCCAGCCGCTAGCGAAAAATACTCGCCGGCCATTCCGCTATAGCCGGTGGCGTCTCCAAACCCCTTCACTTGCCGGGCTATCGCACCGGGGATATTGATCTGTTCAGGAACATCGTTCTTCGCAATACGCATACCATCCTCCGCGCTCGATGCTAGCAAGAAATGCGGCGATCCGGCAATCGGTGACTGTTTAGTTCAATTCTTGAGTGCAAGAGTGCCGAAGGCGTCTGGCATGCCGAGTTAGCTGTTCTCCTGCGGGCAGTCTATCATTCAAGATAATGCTCCAACCGGTCCGCCGAAAGACACTGCGAGGGCTTGGCGAAGGGGTGCCCCATAACCGGCCGGAGGTGGATTAATGACCATTGATCCCGTTGATGACATTCTCCGGCTGCACGGCTTCAGTGGCCCTTGGCAGCTGCTGCCAGCCACCGGCATCGCCAATCGCATCTACGCCACGGCGGACATAGTCCTCCGCGTCGCCACCGACCATGAGGAAGCGGTTCCCGATGCGCGCACCGAATCCGTAGCCGCCCCCGTGGCCCATCAGGCCGGTATCCTGACGCCGCGTTTGATCGCCTTTGATGATTCCCGCACACTGGTGGCTCGGCCCTACTCATTGTGGGAGCGGGTCCATGGTGAAACTTTGGGACTGGCCCAGCTTGATCCAGCCCGGCAAATGGAAGTGTGGCGGCAAGTCGGGCAACAGATCCTCCAGCTGCATTCCACCGTCACCGACTGTCCTGATCCAGACGGTTATCTGGACGAACCCGACCGAGAACTGGATCTCCACCCGGCCTTGCGGCGCTGGGCCGACTCCGGCCATGCCCCCCAGGGCGGCGTGCGTCAGATGGAGGAGTTGATCTCCGAGCTGCTGCCTCTGGCTGTTCGCGGCGGGGACGGCCGCTGCTTTCTGCATAACGATCTGCATGAGATGAACATCATGTGCACCCGGGAGGCGCGACTGTTGGCCTTGCTCGACTGGGGCGACGCCGGCTGGGGTGATCCGGTGCTGGACTTTGCCGCCGTTCCGTTTGCGCTTCTCCCGGCCGCATTGGAAGGCTTTGGTCGCGAGAACCGGCCCCGGCTGGGAGATTGCCCGGAGGCGCGCCTGGTCTGGGATCGCCTGGAAGAGGCTCTTGACGATGCGGCGGACGATCCGTCCTGTACGGTCCCCTTGGCGGCCTACCGCGAGTTCCTTGACCGCGGCTGATCGCGCAGCGCAAACTGGCAGCTATGCGCTTCGCTTTGTTGACTGCCTTCTCTGTGATCGCCTTCTCTGGGATCGCCTGCGCAACTCTTGCTGCCCAAACACCCGCTTGGCAGCCGCTGTTTGATGGCCAGTCAATGGCTGGCTGGCAGGAAGTGGCGTTTCGCGGGCATGGCGTGGTGCGGGTGGACGGCGGTGCTATCCTGCTGCCGCCCGGCGCGCCCTTTACCGGAATGCGGCGGGAGCAGGCGTTTGCGCAGTCGAACTATGAGGTCCGCTTTGAAGCCCTGCGCGAGAAGGGCAATGACTTCTTTGCCAGCTTCACTTTTCCGGTCAAGGAATCCTTTGCCACGCTCGTTACCGGCGGCTGGGGCGGCGACATCGTCGGCATTTCCAGCATTGATGGCTGGGATGCGGCCGACAATGAGACTCGCAGCTACTTCACTTTCGAGAATGGCCGCTGGTACAGCTTCCGGCTCCGCGTTACCGACGATCGGTTGCAAGCCTGGATCGACGAGAAGCCGGTGATCGACGTGGTGATCACAGGCCGCCGCATCGATCTGCGGCCCGGAGAAACCAAGCTGACCACGCCGGTGGGCTTCATGTCCTACAACACCGCCGGACGCATCCGGAAAGTGGAATACCGCCTGCTGAAGCCAGCCGCGCGCTGACCCGTGGCAACTACGGTTTTGGCTTAGCCGGAGCGGGCGGCGCAGCGGCGGGCACTTCGTCGCCGAAGGTAATCTTCACGTCGCTCTTGAACTGCTTGTAGTCTTCGTACTTGATCGTCTGCTTGATCGGCACCGTGTTGCCCTGGAACACCAGGATGTCGTTGGCCGTCGTGTAGGTGGGAAACCAGTACTTGCCGTCGATCTGTTCGCGGTAGGTCTCAAACTTCGGGAACTGCTGGTCGGATTTCTTGGACAAGATGCCGCGCGCCCGCCCATAGGTCT
>JAPKYX010000126.1:7943-20837 GCA_026394075.1 Acidobacteriota bacterium | reverse complement strand
GTGAGTGGGGCCAGGACGTCTCCGGCAACCAGGAAGCGGTGCAACTGTTGCGCCGCAACGTCATCGCCGCCAAGGAGCAGTTGTCGTTCGCTCCGTTGACTACCATTGAGCTGGACTACCAGGGCCGCCAGTATAAGCGCGAACTGACGCGCGAGTTGCTGGAGAAGCTGATCACACCGATTGTCGATCGCACGCTGGGCCCGTGCCGCGCCTGTCTGAAGGACGCCGGGTTGACGGTGGAGCAGATCGACGAAGTGGTGTTGGTGGGTGGCTCCACCCGCATTCCGCTGGTGCGCCACGCGGTGCGCAATCTCTTTAAGGCGGAGCCGCACACGGAACTGAACCCGGACGAAGTGGTCGCACTGGGCGCCGCCGTGCAAGCGGGTGTACTGGCGGGCGACGTCGCTGACACGCTGCTGCTGGATGTGACGCCGCTGTCGCTGGGCATTGAGACGATGGGCGGCGTGGTGGCGAAGCTGATCCACCGCAACTCCACCATTCCGGCTTCGGTGACGGAACAGTTCACCACCTCCATCGACGGCCAGCGCAACGTGCTGATCCACGTGCTCCAAGGCGAGCGCGAGTTGGTGAAGGACTGCCGGTCCCTGGCGCGGTTTGAGCTGAAGGATCTGCCGCCACTGCCGGCCGGCCTGGCGCGCATCGAAGTGAAGTTCATGATCGACGCCAACGGCATTTTGCAGGTCACCGCCCGCGATGCCCGCTCTGGCCAAGAGACCACCGTCGAGGTAAAGCCCAGCTACGGCCTCACTGACGAGCAGGTGGAAGCGATGATCATGGAATCGATCACGCACGCCGAAGACGACTTCCGCGAGCGCCAAGTTCGTGAAGCCCGCGTCGAAGCCGACAACATGTTGCTGGCCATCGAGAAGGCCAAGCAGAACGAAGCCTGGTTCGCGCTGCCGGAAGCGGAGCGTGAGGAAGCGACGCGAGCGCTGAATGAGTTGCTGATGGTCTACCATTCCGATGACCATCACCTGATCCTGGCTCATATCGAAAAGCTGAACCAGGCCACGATGTCGCTCGCGGAAAACATGATGAACACCGCCGTCCAGGGCGCCCTGCGCGGCACCAAGATCGACTAGTGCCTTGATCGTATGATGAAAATCGGATTAGCCCCATGCGTCAGCTTGGGGCTTTTTCGCCTCCCCGAATAAGCCCCAAGCTGAGGCTTTGGGCTAGCCATCCGGGCGATCCCGGTAAGTACTTGAAACTCACTCCAAGGAGCCAACACGATGACCTGGGCAGACGCAGAAGATATCGGCCTCGCACTCTACGATAAGTTCCCCGGTGTCGACCCCAAAGGGGTCCGTTTCACCGACATGCACAAGTGGATCACGGAGCTTGATGGCTTTTCCGACGATCCGCAGAAGTCGAATGAAGCGAAGCTGGAGGCGATCTGGACGTTCTGGCACGAAGAGTGGCAGGACAACCAGTAGCAACTGCGCCGCTACACGAGTTCCAGCCCACTCACACGGGTAAAGTGTTTGCGATTGCGGGTGAGCAGCTTGGCCCCCACGCTTAGGGCGATCCCCGCGATCAAGGCGTCTGCGACATCCAGCTTCTGTCCCCGACGGTCGAGATCATAGGCGATCAATGCCGCTGAACGAGCGGCTGGCTCGTCGAGTGGCAGAAACGTCGCCGCCGCCAAAACGCGTTGGAAGCGCTCGCGCTGAGTGGCGCTGCTGAGGCCACGTTCCACCTCAAACAAGGTGACAGAGGCGATGCCGAGTTCGTTCTCTTCGGCTACCTCCAGCAGCGTGCTCGACTGCCCGGGCCGGCTGTGCAGATGATCGATGACGACGTCGGAATCGACTACGATGAGCGCCATTGCTTGCGCCACTTCCGGACGTTGGCTTTCATCACCGTCGCCTCTTCATCGGTCACCAAGCCTTGCAGGTCGCGCAGCGCGGCTAATGCCTCGCGGCGCCGATCGCCATCCTGACGCAGCAGAAATTCGTCCAACGCTTCGCCGATGAGAGTCGAGAAGCCTTTCTCGCCGCGGCGGGCAGACAGTTCCAGCAAGCGGGCCCGGTGTTCCGGCTTCAGCTCGATGGTGGTGCGCATGGCTTCATCATGACATGCACGTGAATGCATGTCATGTGGGACGATGGCTGAATGCCGGTCCATTTGATCGAAACCGATTGGCCCGATAGCGGCCCTGCCCCCCGTCCAGCTGGTGCTTCGGCCGAAGAATTTGCGCAACGTTTGGAGCGCACTCGCACTGCCATGCGCTCCCGGAACCTGACACATCTGGTGATCTATGCGGACCGTGAGCATTTCGCGCCGCTGTGCTGGCTGACGGGCTTTGATCCGCGCTTTGAAGAGGCGCTGATGATCGTGGCGCTGGACGGTGACCCACTGATCCTGGTGGGCAATGAGTGCGAGAGCTACCTGAAAATCAGCCCGCCCTATCGAGCCGGGCGGTTGCGGCATGAGCGGTATCAGCCGTTCTCGCTGCCCGATCAGCCGAATGATTCCAGCCGCACGCTCGAAGAGATCCTGGCCGCTGAACAACTGGGCGAGGTCGGCATTGTGGACTTCAAGAAGGGCCGCATCGGTGCGCCGCATTGGGTGGTGGAAGCTCTCCAAGCCACATCGCGTTCCGTGGTCACTGCCACCGACATGTTGATTTCATTGCGAGAGATTGCGTCGCCCACCGAGATCAACCATTTCGAGTACACCAACGGACTGGCCGCCGCCGGGGCGCGCCGCATCATCTTTGGCCTGCGTGATGGCATCGAAGACCATGAGCTGATGAAGCTCTCCCAATACAATGGCGAACCGCTGGGTTGCCACTGGACGATGAAGTCCGGCGATCATCGGGTTAGCCTGGCCAGCGCCCGCGGTGAGACCATCCGCCGGGGTGGCGGCTTCAGCTTCAACATCTGCTACTGGGGCAGCAACGTCTGCCGCGCCGGGTGGGTGGCCGAAGATGAGACGGACCTGCCCGCCGAAGCGCAGGGTTATCTAAATGACTTTGCCACGCCCTATTTTGCGGCTTGCGCGGAGTGGTTGACCAAGCTAGAGATCGGGGCCCGGTGCGGTGACCTCTATGAGTTCATCCACTCGCGGCTACCGTTTGAGAAGTTCGGCATCTTCCTGAACCCTGGGCACCTGATTCACCTGGAAGAGTGGCTCTCAGCCCCGTTTTATGGCGGTTCGGACGTGCGCCTGGAATCCGGCATGGTGATCCAAAGCGACATCATCCCCGGCATGCCGCGCTATTTTTCGACGCGCATGGAGGATGGATACGTGCTAGCGGACGCTTCGCTGCGCGCCCAACTGGACCCGGCCGCGCTCGCCCGCTGCCAGACCCGCCAGCGCTTCCTGCGCGAGACGCTGGGCATTGCGATCAGCGATGATCTACTGCCCTTGGGCGATATGTGCGGGCTGGTGGCGCCGTTCTTCCTGAAGCCGCGGCAGGTGTTCGCGCTGGCCTAAGCGGCAGAGCCAATTTCAACTACACCGGCGAAGCTGGAGGGGGTCGGGATGATGAGTCCTTCTTCGCGCAGACCATCCAGATGGAACTCGATAGCCTCTTGGATCAACTGCTCCGCTTCAGCGCGAGTGTCCCCGACGCTGCAAACGCCCGGGAGATCAGGAACATACGCGCCCCACGAGGTGGGGCCCTTCTCGTAAACGACCAGATAGCTCATCACTTTTCTTTCTCCAGTCCCGCGCTTCGCAGAATTACCTTCAGCGTGCCCACGGGAACATCTTTTCCGGGATGACCGGCTACGGTCACGACAGATCCTTTGTTGGGATGGAGGAACTGGCGATGACTGCCTCTGGTTGTCTTCAACCGCCACCCATTGGACTCCAGTATGTGGATCAAGTCTCGAACCTTCACTCGAAACCAGGATATCGCCCGTCGAGTGCACTGTCAGCCGGGCCCTAGAGCAGCCGGTTCCGCGTATACCAGCGAGCATAAGCCGCCGGCGGATTGTGCCCTACCACGCCCGCGGCCTTCCGGAAGTACTCGGCCGCCTTGGTCTTGTCGCCGGACTTTTCGTGGGCCATGCCGATCAGGCATTGGATGAAGGCGTCGTTCTGGTTGGCTTTGGCCAGGTCAGTGAGTGCGGAGGCGTAGTCGCCCAGGTAAAGCGCCACGTAGCCGGTCAAGTACGGGAAGTAGATGGTCTGGGCCTTGGCCATTTCCGGGTCGCTATCGAGGATCTTCTTGGCGGCCGCGACATGCTGGGCGGCTTCGGCTTTCTGTCCGCGCCGGGCGGCGAGACGCGCCAGGGCGTGCTCCAGGCGGAACTTCCACAGGGAGACGCGATCCGGCTTGATGTTCGGTTCCTTGACACCCAATTCCGTGCCGCGGCGGTAGAGCTTTTCGGCTTGATCGTAGGCACCCGCCTCAATGCAGACCCGCGCTGCTTCGTTGAGCATTTCGCCTTGCTGGTAGAAGTCGCCCACGCCCACCCAGTAGTCGAAGACCTGTTCCAGGTACTTCCAGGTGTTGGCACAGTCGCTGTCGAAGGCATAAGACATCGCCATCGCCCGGCGAGCGGCCGTCTTGGCCTGCGGCGTCGTGGCGATCTCGATCGCTTTGGCGAAGTGCCCGCGGGCGTCCGTGGTGCGGCCCATCAAGTCCAGCGCCGTGCCGGCGGCGTTCTGCGCCGCCACTGATTGGGGCGATTTCTCGATCTCGGTGCGGTAAAGGGTCAGAGCGTCTTCAAACTTCCCCGCCCTCATCAACTGTTGGCCGGTGCGGATAAATTCGGGCTGGTTGGCACCGCCTTGAGGTTGCGCCTGGACCGTCGCGGTAGCCAGCGTCAGTAAAGCGACAAAGTTGAAGGAGGGGCGCTTGAAACCGTGAGCCATCGGCCCTTATTATCCCATGCGGTACGTGGCGGCCGCAGATGGAATTGGTGCTCCAGAGTTGGTTGAAGAATGGAAGAGCCCGCTTCTGCTCGTCGCGGCTCGGTACGGCGGCTCATGCCATTTGAAGCACTGCCGATTCTTGAGGGCAGTGGGCCGTGCGCGAGCAGGCCTTCGCAACAAGCTCTAAGGAGTGGCGTTTTCAGCGGCCTTTGAACAGCAGCAGAATCTCTTCTTGCTGCGCCTTGGCCTCAGGTGAGCCCGATCCGCTGCGGCCCGTGGTGCGCAGGGCCAGGTCGACTGCCGCCGAACCGTTTTTGTTGCGGAGGGATGCGTCTGCCCCGTGGTCGAGAAGAGTTTGTACCGCACTCGCGCTACGGGTGCGGATGGCCACGTGCAGTGGGGTGGCCCCGTCCATGTTTTCGGCGTTGGGATCAGCGCCGGCTTTGATGAGGCAAGCAATGGTGGCCGATTGCGCGGCGGGGTCCCATTGTGGCGAGCCGGGACTTCCAAACGCCGCCGCATGCAACGGTTCGACCCCGCGGCGGTTCTTGGCGCGGACCAGCGCTCCGGCGGCAATCAACTGTTCCGCCATCCGGTGGCGGTAGGCGGCGGCAGCAATGTGTAGGGCCGTGTCGCCGGAATAGAGGCAGCGCCCGATTGCTTCAATGAAATGATTGTTGACGCTTGAACCCTGACGGGTGGCGCCTTGGGAGAAACCGGCGTTGGCCAGCTCTGGCGACTCTTCGAGCAGGTGGGAGAAAATGGCGTGATCGCCAGCGACTATCACGTCAACCAATCGGCGCAGTGTGTTATCCAAGGCCGCCAGATCGATGGTGCTGGACACGAAGCTTAGCTTCGCATATCGTTGTTCGTTGCGGGCCCGGGAATACACTTGGCCAAGCTGGTATTTTAGGAAACATCAGGCAGTCCGCATATCGCCCGAAGAATACCTACACATGACCTTCATCGACCGGCCCGATGCGGAGTTGGTGGATGGGGAGTTGCGGGAGAGGGCGATGCCGGTTTCAATTCACGGTTGGCTACAGGCGGCGTTTGCGATTCTTTTTCGCCTCCAGAGTTCGTCGCGGTTGTTTGCCTTACCCGAGGTGGGGGTGCATCTCGGCGAAGGCGAATACCGGGTTCCGGATGTGGCCGTCTTTGACCACTTCCCCCCTCCCGTCCCCCAACTTCCGCCGCTGGTGACGATTGAGATCCTTTCTGCCGACGACCGGCACCGGGGTGTTCTCAGCAAATGTGCAGAATACTGGCAATGGGGCGTCGCTCACGTCTGGCTCGTCGATCCGTCGCTGAGGTTGCTCCAGGTTTACTCGGCCAGTGGTTTGGCCAATGCTGAGGCGCTGGAACTGCCGGAGTATGGAGTTCGCATCACAATGGCCGATCTGCTGCGGGGTTTGCCGGAAGACGCTCTCGTCTGAAGGACGTGAAGCTCCGCGAATTGCCGCAGCGGGGCGGCGCTGCTATACTGACAGAAGGTTGTAACTTGCCTGGAAGTGCCGTTCGCGGCGAATTCTGGTTCTACCCCGTTACCTCCCCAAGGACATCTCAATGCCCAAGCTGAAGACCCATAAAGGTGCGTCCAAGCGTTTCAAGAAGACCGGGACCGGCAAGGTGGTTCGCCACCAGTCCGGAGCCCGCCACATCTTGACGTCTAAGTCGCCCGCGCGCAAGCGCCGTCTGGCCAAGTCCGTCGTTGCTGACGAGACGAACCAGCCGGAGCTGAAGCGGATGATCCCTTACCTCTAAACAGAGGTCAGCCCACCCGCTAAACCACTCGTGTGGACGGTGCCCTGACACGTGCCCGATCCGCCGGTAAATGATTAGAAATTAAGGAGAACAAACGTGCCTAGAGTCAAACGCGGTACACACCGCCGCGCAAGCCGTAAAAAGACCCTCGCCCTGGCCAAGGGCTTCTTCCTCACCAAGAGCAAGCTGTATCGCGCCGCACAAGAAGCGGTTGAGAAGGCGCTGAAGTACGGCTACGTCGGCCGCAAGCACAAGAAGCGCGAATTCCGCAGCCTGTGGATCCAGCGCATCAACGCCGGCACCCGCGCTTCCGGCATGAGCTATTCGCAGTTCATCGGCGGCTTGAAGAAAGCCGGCATCGACCTGAACCGCAAAATGCTGGCCGACATCGCCGCGCAGGACGCTCCGGCGTTTGCCTCGCTGGTAGATAAAGCCAAAGCCGCGCTCGCCTAAAACGGCGCTGTCAGCTGATTCTAAAGTTCATCTACCCGAAGTGTGTCTTGACAGGCCATCGGCGTGAGATTTCACCACGCCGATGGCTTCCCTTCCCGCTCGCTGAATGAGAGAATAACGTTTCAACCATGAGCCCTGTCCCGGAACAAGATCCCATCGCCGCCTTAGAAGCCCGCGTGGCCAAGACCGTGGAACTGGTGGCTCAATTGCGTTCCGAACGCGATGCCGCCCGCACTGCATTGGAGCAGGCGAATCAGAGCCTGGAACAGGCCAACCAAAACTGCGCGGCCTTGGGAGACAACGTCCGGGAAGCGCGCGAGCACGTCTCCGATTTGATGGCCCAGTTGACGCGAGCCCAGGCGGACATACAGGACACCTCTTCCGCCGGCGCCCAGCTGCAACTGGACCGGGATCAGGCCGTGGCGGAAGCCGCGCGACTGGCCGCAGAAGCAACTCGCCTGGCCGGAGAAGTGACGCGTCTTGAAAGCGAGCGTTCGCAAGTGCGCACCCGCGTATCCAAGCTGATGTCGCAGATTGATCTGCTATCCTCCGAAGCGTAAGGGAGACCCGCCGCGGCCGAAAAAGCTCCAGTCCGCGTCACGATCTACGGGCAGACGTTCACCGTTCTGACCGACGGCAACCCGCGCGATCTTGAGGCGCTGGCGGGCGAGATCAGCGGCTTGCTCTCCACCCTGGCCTCACGCACTGGCGTCGGCGACACAGCCCGCGTCGCTCTGCTGGCCTGCCTTCATCTGGCTGATGAAAACCGCCGCCTGAAGGGGCGACTGGAAGGCATCAGTGAGGCGCTGGCGGCGATTGACGCTTAGCGCGAGGGTGGTGAGTCAGTGGTTTGGGTGAAGAACCTGGATTGGGGCCAGAGACGCTCTTGGGGAAGAGGGCAGACCGCTCCTGCTGGTCGCGGCTCGGTACGGCTTTGGCCTTCGTTTGGAACCGTTCAGTTGTTCATGTGCGGTACTGCGGTACTGCTGCAGGCTAGCGCACCAGGCGCGCAATCAGAGGTAGTGTTGAGCCGACGGCGGCGGCAATTCCCAGCCAACCCAAGCGCTCCGCCCAGGCCAAGGGCTGCATGACACGCTGCTGGCGCTCCCGCTGAGCCTGCAACTCGGCCCGCCAGTAGAGAATCTCAGGCGGAGGGCCTTGCGGCTCACCCAAATCGGCTTGGAGTGCCTGGAGCAACTGTTCGTCGTTCATGGCTGGAGTCCTTTCTTTTTGAGGATCGCACCTAAACGGTGCCGGGCGCGCAGCAGGAGGCCACGGACGCTGGATTCCTTGACGCTCACCACGTCGGCGATCTCGCGGTGCGAGAGTTGTTCCACATAGGCCAGCCACAGCAAGGCGCGGTCATGGTGTGACACCTCACGCAGAGCGCGCTGCACATCCTCCTGCTGGTCTAGATTATCGTTCGCCGTCCCGCCGGGGAGCTCACTGGGCAGTTCCTCATCCATCGGCCCGGCCCGGAAATGGTCGGTGGTGAGATTGGTGGCGATGCGGAACAGGTAGCTGCGGCGATGCTCATGCGTCGCATCCGGGGTGAGGCCGGAGCGAAGCAGCCGCAAGTAGGACTCCTGGGCCAGATCTTCGGCCAGGTTCTGGCTGCCGGTGACGCGCACCAAGTAGCCGCGCAGGGAGCGCACGGTGGCTTCGTGGAAGCGCGCGAACTCCTCTCGCGGAATAGCCAGCAATGGCTTGTCGCCACTGGCGATGGAGGAGATCACGATGCTGTCTTCGAAGCTACTCACGTTCCGCGGAAGGCACAAATCCCAGTTTCGCCGACAACAGATACGATGCGGCGGCCGCTGCCAGAAAGCCGACGCCCACGGCCAGCACCACCGGCGACAAGAAGCCCAGCGTCTCCCAATTGGATTCCGTGCGCGGCACCGCCAGCAGACCCAAGCCTCCCGCGGTCAACACCGCACCGGCTTGCATCGCGTTCAGGATGCGCGAATAGGGGCTCTGGACGACGGCCGAGGGCAGCCGCTCGACATCCAGAAACTTCTTCAGGTCGCCGGTCTGCAGCCAGGCCAGCAGCTCCGGGCTGGTGCCCAGTTTGTCGACAATCTTCGACATGGTGGCTGATTGCAGATTGGCCAGCTTCTGGTGACGGATGTGGGACAGCGTCATTTTGGCGAGCGACGCCGTGGTGTAGCCGACAGTGCCCATGACACTGATCAGCGAGATCATCTCGGTAGGTTCCATACGTTAATAGAAACGGTCCACGCCGGAGAATGTAGACACTGCGGGGTATCTTTTCGCTCAAGCCGCTGGATCGGACTTCGCCCACGCCGCCCGCGTGAGGGCAACAGTCAGGAGACGGAAGGCTAGGCGAAGCGGTGCTTCAACCGCAGGAACGGATCTTCCAGGAAGCGCTTGGAGAGCGCAGCCAGCAGGTAGGTGGACCCGATAATTGCCACCACCTGCATCGCCAGCGCCAGCCGGGGGCCGAACTGCGCCACCGTATCGACACCGGCTTTCTTGAGCAGCGTCACGTAGGCGTCGCCCAAGCTGAGATGCACCATGTAGATGCAATAGCTGTAATCGCTGGTGAGCCGCAAAAAGCCGCTCCGCAACACCGCCGTCACGGCCGATCCGCGCAAGGTGAGAGCAGCCAGGATCGCGGCTCCGAAGATCAACTGGACTTGGCTGTAGCGCAGCGCCGTCGAGGCCACCGTCTTGGTGCCCAGGATGCCGAAGGGCAGGCCGACGACGGTCATCACAACAGAAAGCGCCACCATCCCGGCCGCCAGTTGCAACGAACGTTGCCGGGTCTGCGCGGCGGATCGCCACCAGATGGCCAGCAGTGCGCCCAGCGCCAAACCGTCAAAGCGGAAACACGAGAACTCGTAGATCTGATCAGTGGTCACCCAGTTGTTCGCCGCGGCCAAGCCTCGCAGCACAGGCGAACCCAGCCAGATAGCCAAGGCCGAAACACCAAGCGCGTTCCGGGACAGAAACCGCGCGCCAAGGGGCCAAATCAGGTAAAAATGTTCTTCCACCGCCAGCGACCAATAAACGCCCGGCCCGTGCGGCAAAGCCACGCCAAAGGCCGACGCAAAGTTGGCCATAAAGAACACCGTGAACAGGAAGAAGCCGGAGTAGGAGGCGCCGTAGAAGTACCAGCACACCGCCAGAGTGACAAAGTACAGCGGCATGATGCGCAACACGCGCCGCAGATAAAAATTGCGGAAGTAGTGGGGCTTCTCGCGCGAATCAATCAGAATGCCCGAGATCAGCAAGCCGGAGAGAACAAAGAACAGATCGACGCCCAACCAGCCCTTGCTGAGAATGGTGATGATTGCGCCCGGCACCCCATCGAGCGCACCTTCGATCCGGCCGAAGGCAAACAGAGCATGCGTCACCAGCACCGCCAAAGCGGCAATGGCCCGAAATCCATCAAGTTCAGGAATTCTGCTTTCAGACGCGTGCGACGGGCGTGCAGGCAGGGGAGGACTTACGGCAATCGGTTCCACCAAAGCCAACATACCATGAGGGCGTCAAACAGCCCCCCGGCAAACCCCGCCCCGCGCCACAACGGGAGGGGATAGAATGAGGGTTCATGCCTGAAACCTTGTCGGATATCGGCCTCGTCGGCCTAGCCGTAATGGGCCAGAACCTCGCCCTGAATATCGCGGACCACGGCTTCCGCATTTCGGTCTACAACCGGACCAAGGAGACGATGGAGAAGTTCGTCGCCGAGAACCCGTCCACGCCCGGTGGGGTGCACGGTGAAGTCACGCTGGAAGGCTTTGTGGCATCGCTCAAGCGGCCCCGGAAGGTGATCATCCTGGTGAAGGCCGGTGGCCCCACCGACGCTGTGATCGACGGCCTGATTCCGCTGCTGGAACCGGGCGACATCATCATCGACGGTGGCAATGCTCTGTGGACCGACACCATCCGGCGCGAGAAGGCTCTCGCCGCCAAGAACCTCCGCTTCATCGGCTCCGGTGTTTCCGGCGGTGAAGAGGGTGCGCGCTTCGGCCCGTCCCTGATGCCCGGTGGCGAGCATGCCGCGTATCTCGAAATCGAGCCCATCTGGAACGCCATCGCAGCCAAGGTGGACGACCAGACCGGCAAGCCCCTGATGGGCGCCACGCCGGGCCACCCGATTGAGGGCGGCGTCCCCTGCTCCACCTACATTGGACCCAACGGCGCCGGCCACTACGTGAAGATGGTCCACAACGGCATTGAGTATGGCGACATGCAGATGATCTGCGAAGCCTATTCGCTGCTGCGCCTGGCGGGCCTGACGCCCAAAGAGGCGGGCGATGTGTTCGCCGAATGGAACACCGGGTTGCTGGATTCGTTCCTGATCGAGATCACCGCTGATATTCTCCACCAGACTGACCTGACCACCGGCGCTCCGTTTGTCGACATCGTGCTCGACACCGCCGGGCAGAAGGGCACCGGCAAGTGGACCTCCACCAACGCGCTCGACATGGGCGTGCCCGCGCCCACCGTGGCGGAAGCCGTGTTCGCCCGTTTCTTGAGCGCGGTGAAAGAAGAGCGCGTGGCCGCCGCCAATATCTTGACCGGCCCCAGCCTGCCATTCACCGGCGACCGGGCGGAGTTCATTGCTGCGGTGCATGATGCGCTCTACTGCTCCAAGATTTGCGCCTATGCCCAGGGCTTCCAGTTGATGCGCGCTGCTCAGGCGGAGTACCACTGGACACTGCCGTTTGGCGAGATCGCCCGCATCTTCCGTGGCGGCTGCATCATCCGGGCTCGCTTCCTGCAGAAGATCACCGAGGCGTATCAGAACAACGCGACGCTGACCAACCTGCTGCTGGACCCGTACTTCAAGAGCGAAATCGACCGCGCGCAGACCAACTGGCGCAACGTGATCGCGCTGGCGGCCACGCATGGCGTTCCGGCACCCACGTTCTATTCGGCGCTGTCCTATTACGACGGCTACCGCAGCGCCCGCCTGCCGGCCAACCTGCTGCAATCGCAGCGCGACTTCTTTGGCGCGCACACCTATGAGCGCGTCGATCAACCGCGCGGCAAGTTCTTCCACCTGGATTGGCCGGAGCCGGGCCGCCCGCAGTTGGAAGTTTAGGTTCGCGTGCGCCAGTCCTCAGAGCCATTGCGCGCGGCGGAGGAGGCCTACCAGCCTGCTCCGCTTCCGGTCGACGCGGTGGATGACACCGCCGACAAGAACCGTGATCTGGGGCTGGGCGACAAGCTGGCGGAACGGGTGGGAGGCGGCCGTGTTCTCAATCAGAACGGCCGCTTCAACGTCCGCCGATCCGGCACTGATCCCTGGAACCCGATCAACCTCTATCACACGCTGCTGACGCTCTCCTGGCCCCAGTTTTTTGGGCTGGCCGTGGGGGGCTACTTTGCGGTGAATCTGTTTTTCGCCCTGATGTTTCTGGCCTGCGGGCCGGGAGCATTGGAAGGCGCCCGCCTGGAACCCTTCTCGGCGCGCTTCCAGGATTGCTTCTTCTTCAGCATCCAGACGGTGGCGACCATCGGCTACGGCAAGATCGTCCCCCATTCCCCGGCCGCCAACTTTCTGGTGGCCTTTGCGGCGCTGGCCGGATTGTTGGGCTTCGCCTTTGTGACCGGCCTGTTGTTCGCCCGCTTTTCGCGGCCGATGGCGAAGTTGGTCTTCAGCAAACGCGCCGTGATCTCACCCTACCAGGGCAAGATGGGCCTGATGTTCCGCCTGGCCAATCAACGCAGCAACGAACTGAGCGAAGTGACGGCCACCGTCGTGTTGGTGCGGTGGGAGTGCGGCGAGGGCCGCAAACAGCGGCGCTTCAACCAACTGACACTGGAACGGGACAAGATCTCCTTCCTGCCTTG
>JAPKYX010000126.1:0-7909 GCA_026394075.1 Acidobacteriota bacterium | reverse complement strand
ATTTTCGCAGGTGGTCCACACCCGCATGTCCTATCACGGCCAAGAAGTGGTGTGGAACGCCAAGTTCGCCCCGCTGAACAACCCGCAATCACCGCTAGAAATCGACCTGGCGCGTATCCACGATATTCAGCGGCTGGGGTAGGGCTAGGGCTTTTGTCAGCCCAGAAATGGATCGAAGACCGTTAAGCCCGTGTGCTGAAAGTCCACGCTATTCCGCGTGACGATGGTCAAACCGTGTGCCGCGGCCGTAGCCGCAATGAAGCTATCCTTTAGTGGCATCGTCTTTCCCGCAGTCCGCAGCCGTGCCAGCAAGTCCGCCCATTGCAGCCCAGTCGCGGCATCCCAGGCTAGACAGTGAAGACGCTGTATCCCCTGTTCGAACCACAGTTCCAATGTCTTCCGCTTCCGGCCCGGAGGAAGAATGAGGATGCCAAACCTGAGTTCCCCCAGAATGACCGGATCCACGGCGAGGTCGCGCTCATGTGTACGCAGCCAGGTGACGACTCTCGGATCAGGAGATGGCTTGGTCAGCTCGCTCAACACATTGGCATCAACCAGGAAGGTCATCGGAGGCTTTCTAAAGACAGGTCTGCTGCGATCACATCCGTCGACTCAGAATCCACCGCCACAAAGAAGCCCTTTTGCGGACAAGAAAGCAGCCAGTCGATTGCCCCTGCATTCCGCGGTGGCGCGCAACGCACCAGCCGATACTCGCCAAAATCGAGCCGTTCAATGTCAAACTCCTGCCCGGGCTCGACGGAATCGATCCGCCGTAACTCGGCGGGGAGCACGATCTGGCCTTTAGACGAGATAACGGTCTTCATGTGAGTAAGATATCGACTTACCTTCGCCGTGTCAAGGGAGGCGCGCGGCGGTGCTCTTGTGCTATTGTGCGATTGTGCGCACTACCCTCGATATCGACGACGAAGCCTACTACATCGCCAAAGCCATCGCCCGGGATCAGAATCGGAGCCTCGGACGGGTGGTGGGCGACCTGATTCTGAAGTCTTCGCAGATTGTAGAAGGTGCCGCCATCCAGATGAGTGAGTACGGCTTCCCCACCTTCCGGTGCATCCGTCCCGTGACGACCGACGACGTGAAGGCGCTTGAAGATGAAGAGTAAGGTTTACCTGCTCGACTCAAACGTCCTGAGCGCGCTGGCAAGCCCCGAACACAGCCTGAACGCTCGCGCCGCGGCTTGGTTCCGCCAGGGGCACCGGTTTGCCACTTGCCCCATCACCCAAGGCGCGCTTTATCGTTTCCACCTGCGCGCTGGAGTGGGCGCCACGGCAGGTTCCGCCAAGCTGCTGCTCGAGTCGATTGCCGCGCTGCCACGCCACGAATTCTGGCCCGACGATGTGTCCTACCTCAACCTACCGGCAAGGGGGATCATGGGACACAAACAAGTAACTGATGCCTACCTGGTACTCCTGGCTCAGCAACATGGCGGCTCGCTGGCCACGATGGATCAGGCTTTGGCGTCTACTCACCAGGGGACGACCCTGCTGCCATAGCCCCGCGCGCCCATTTGCGCGTATGCTCTAAACATGAATCGGCGCTCATTCCTGAAAGTCTCCCCAGCCGCGGGAACATTGTTTGCGGCTCGCTCGGCCCAATCCGCCACCGGTCCGACCAACAAGCGGGAGCGCATGATGCAGTGGCTTTCCGGCAAGGCGGACCCCAGCTATACGCCCGCCGCTTTCTTCCTCCATTTCGGCGACCCCTACAAGGCCGGCTCTGCGGCGGCGCAGCGGCATCTGGAGTTCTACCGGCAGACCGACATGGATTTTCTGAAGATCCAGTTTGAGCAGACCTACGAGCGGCAGGCGTTCCTGCAAAAGCCCGCCGATTGGTCGAAGCTCGGGCTGCGCAAGCTCGATTTCTATGAGCCTTTGCTCCAAACCGTGCGCGAGCTGGTGAAGTCGTCCAAGAAGGATTCGCTGATCCTGATGACGCTCTATTCGCCGTTCATGTGCGCCGGACATTGCGCGACTTCGCCCGTGCTGAAGCAGCACCTGGAAGAGAACCCCGAGGCGGTGAAGAAGGGCCTGGAGATCTTGACTGAAAGCCAGATGCTGTTCGTGCGCGCCTGCATTAAGGAGGGCGTTGATGGCTTCTATATGTCAACGCAAGGCTCCGAGGCGAAGCGCTTTTCCAGCCCCAAGATCTTCCTCGATTACCTGAAGCCCTACGATCTGGTGTCGATGAAAGAGATCCAGAAGGCCTGCGCGTTCAACATCCTGCATGTCTGCGATTACGTCGCGCCCTACGCCAACTTCGACGCCGTCTACGACTATCCCGGCCACGTGATCAACAGCAACATCAAGCTGACCGAAAAAGAGATGTCCGCCCAGGAGATCGCCCGCCTGTTCAAGCGCCCCTTCATGGGCGGCCTGGACCGCCACGGTGTCATCGCCAAGGGCACGCCGCAGCAGGTGGAGGCGGAGGTGAAGAAGGTGATCAAGGGCGCCCCCAAGCAGTTCATCCTGGCCGCCGATTGCACGGTGGCGGGCGACACCGACTGGAAGCGCCTGCGACAGGTGATCGATGTCGCGCACGGGGCGAAGCGGGCTTAAGGCCGCTATTCCTGCACCCCGGGCGCACGCAGGCGGCAGTGCTGAAGCCTCGTCCGAACTTCGCTACAATAGGAGTAATTCCCCGATCGTCTAACGGTAGGACAGCGGCCTTTGGAGCCGTGAATCGTGGTTCGAATCCATGTCGGGGAGCCAATCGTTCGCTTCAGGTGGCAATCTCCCAGGATGCCCCCCGCCCTCTCCCTGTCAGCCTGATCTTCCCGTCGCGCTTCAACTCTCCGAGGACCTTTTTGATCAGTTGCGGGCTGGCGGCCGGTGCTTGTTGCACTAGGTCCGCCAAGGTGAAGCGATCCAGTTGCTCCAGCACGGTGCGGCGGACCAGTTCGCTCTTGGCTGGGCGAACACCAGTTGACTTCACTTGCCGCTCAACTCCCGGTATCCGGAGCGCAGTACACCCAGAAAGTAGTTCCAACAGGGCACGATCCCGTTGGTGCCCTCATGCCAGCCGCGCGAACACGCGCGCAGGACGCCGTAGTATTCGTCCTTTCGGTCTTCCACCAGCCGCTCCAAGCTGACGTAGCGAACAACCTCAAATCCGTGCGACTTCAGCAACAGCGTCGTTACCAGTCTTGGCACGGCCGTTTCCTTCGCGAAACGGATGCACGCAGAGGAAGTCGAAAACGAACGTGGCGGCGTATCGCCACCAGGCATTTGAGCGTCTTGAGAAACGCAGCACGGTCGATAGACGTTCTTGTTCAATGGACGCTATCATGCCTCCATGTTCCGGCGTACCTCTCTCGCAGTAGCCCTCGTCTTGCTCGGCGCTTTCCCTTCCATGATGGCCGGCTCTGAGGAGTTGAACCAGCGCCTGAAGCGGATCTACGATTCGCCCGCATTTCGAGCCAAACGATTTGGCCCAGCCCGTTGGATACGGGGTGGGGCGGCTTTCACCACACTGGAGAGCGCACCCTCCAGTGAAGGCGCGAAGGATATTGTTGAATACGACACGGCCACGGGCAAACGGGCCATCCTGGTCTCCCACCAGCAACTGACGCCGGCCAAGGCCGCCAAGCCGCTGACGGTGGATGACTACCACTGGAGCACTGACGCGAAGCGACTGCTGATCTACACGGAGTCCCGCAAGGTGTGGCGGACGAATTCGCGGGGCGACTACTGGGTGCTGGACCGAACGGCTGGCACGCTGAAGAAGCTGGGCGGCGATGCGCCCGCGTCATCGTTGAGCTTCGCCAAATTCTCACCCGACGGCACGCGTGCCGCCTATGTCCGCGCGAACAATCTGTACGTGGAAGACCTTGATAGCGGAACCATCCGGGCGCTGACCACCGATGGGTCCGCCACGCTGATCAACGGCGCTTCCGATTGGGTGTATGAAGAAGAGCTGAACGTCCGCGACGGCTTCCGCTGGGCCCCGGATGGCCAAAGCCTGGCCTACTGGCAGTTCGACGTCACGGGCGTGGAACAGTTCGCGCTGATTGACAACACCAGCGCTTTGTATCCCAAGATCACGAACATTCCTTACCCCAAGACGGGAACGAAGAATTCCGCCGTTCGCGTCGGCGTGATTGGCGTGGGGGGCGGTGAGCCACGCTGGATGCAGATTCCGGGTGATCCGCGCGAGCATTACATCTTCCGCGTGGAGTGGCTTGATAGCGGACCAGCCCTGGCCATCGGCCAGCTCAACCGGCTGCAGAATGCTGCGACCGTGTTCATGGCCGATCCGCGCACGGGCGTGGCCAAGACGATGTTTCAGGATCAGGACGCCGCCTGGGTGGATGTGCACCATCGCGGAAATGAACTGGATGGATTCGACTGGTTGAATCAAGGCAAGAGCCTTCTCTGGCTCAGCGAGCGTGATGGCTGGAGCCACGCCTACTCCGTGCCACGTGACGGCGGATCGCCTGTGCTGGTGACGCCCGGTGCGGGCGACGTGCTCTCAGTGCAGGCCGTGGACCCGGAGAGCAAGTGGATCTACTACACGGCATCACCCGAGAACGCCACGCAGCGCTATCTCTACCGCGCTGCCGTCGACCGGCCCGGGCCCGCCGTTCGCATCAGCCCCGCGGCCCAGCCGGGCACGCACCAATACAACATTTCACCCAACGGCCAATGGGCGTTTCACACCTATTCCCGCTTTGATCAGCCGCCGGTGATCGACCTGGTCAGCTTGCCCGATCACAAGCCGGTTCGCGTACTGGAAGACAACGCCCTCCTGCGCGCCAATACCGCGGCCTCACTGGACCCTCCGGCTGAGTTTCTGCAACTCAAGCTGGGCAATGGCACGACGCTCGATGGCTGGCTGTTGAAACCGCGCCGCTTTGACCCGGCCAAGAAGTATCCGCTGATCGTCTACGTGTACGGAGAACCGGCCAGCGTCACGGTGGTGGATTCCTGGGCCGGCACCTCGGGCCTGTTTCATCGAGCGCTAGCCGAAGATGGCTACCTGGTGGCGAGCTTCGACAATCGCGGCACTCCCGCGCCCAAGGGCCGCGCGTGGCGCAAGGTGATCTATGGCGCCGTTGGAGTACTTTCCGCACAGGAGCAAGCGGAGGCCATTACAGCACTGGCGCGCATGCGGTCCTACGTGGATGTCTCCCGCGTGGGGGTCTGGGGCTGGAGCGGAGGCGGCTCCAACACGCTGAACCTGATGTTCCGCTCACCGGACCTGTTTCGGGTGGGTGTCTCGGTGGCACCGGTGCCGGATCAGCGGCTCTACGACACGATCTATCAGGAGCGGTACATGGGCTTGCCGTCCACCAATGAAGACGGTTATCGCAGTGGGTCGCCGATCAACTTCGCCGAAGGTCTACGCGGCAAACTGCTGATCGTCCACGGCTCCGGCGATGACAACGTTCACTACCAGGGCACGGAAAAGTTGGTGAACCGCCTGATCGAATTGGGCAGGCCATTTGACTTGATGGCATATCCGAACCGCACGCACTCCATCTCAGAAGGCCGGGGCACGACGCTCCATATCTACAGCTTGATCGCTCGCTACCTCACGGACCATTTGCCGGCGGGGCCAAGGTAACCGGGTATGCCAGTGGAGCAGAAGACGGGCGGAGAAGTTGGGCAGGCAGCGGAGCAACGGCCCCTAATTGGAGCAGGAAGGCTCTGGAGAAGGCGGGATTTGCTGGGTGGGGCGGCGTTGGCTGGTGGAGTAGCGCGGGCCGCCACGGCGCGGCCGAACATCGTTGTCGTCCTGATGGACGACTTGCGATGGGACGAACTGCATTGTACCGGCCATCCGTTCGCGCTATCGCCCAACATCGACCGGCTGGCGGCCGAGGGCGTGACCTTTCGCAATGCCTTTGCGACGTCGCCGCTCTGTTCGCCCAGCCGGGCTTGTTTCCTCACTGGCCAGTACGCGCATAACCACGGCATCACCGACAACACCGATCGCAGCCCGGCCAGCCATCGCCTGCAAACAGTTCCCCGGACTCTCCAAGCCAGCGGTTACGAGACGGCGTTTATCGGGAAGTGGCACATGGGGGTGGATGATACACCTCGGCCGGGGTTCGACCATTGGGTTGGCTTCGCCGGGCAAGGCACGTATTTCGATCCGGTTCTGAACATTGACGGCGCGCGCACCAAACGACCCGGCTTCACGACTGACCTGCTCACCGAGTACGCCGTGGATCTCCTGAAGCGCCCACGTACGAAGCCGCTCTGCCTCTGGCTGCCGCACAAAGCGGTGCACCCGGAACTGCAGCAGTTCGCCGATGGCAGCGTCTCCGACCCCAATGCGGGGGAGTTCGTCCCGGCCGAACGCCACAAGTCGCTGTTTGTGGGTGCGCCGGTGGTCAGGCGGCCCAATGCTGGCAAGGCGCCCTCCGGCAAGCCCGCGCTCCAGCGAAAGATCGGCAATCTGCCGCCCCTGGGGCCAGCCACGGGCACCGACGACGAGACCATCCGCAACCGGGCGCGCATGCTGAAGGCGGTGGACGAAGGCGTGGGGAAGATGCGCGCTGCGCTCGAAAGCACCGGGCAACTGGACAACACGGTGTTTGTTTTCACCAGCGACGAAGGCTACTTCTTTGGCGAGCATGGCCTGAGCATCGAGCGGCGGCTGGCCTATGAAGAGTCAATCCGGATCCCGCTGATCATCCGCTATCCCCAGCGAATTCGCGGGGGCAGCCACGTCGACGCCATGGCGTTGGGTATTGACGTCGCACCCACGTTGCTGGAATGGGCGGAGACGAAGCAGGCCGCTGCAATGAACGGGCGTTCGCTGGTGCCGCTGATCGAAAAGCGCAAGACGCCGTGGCGGTCCTCGTTCCTGATTGAGTATTCTTCCGATCGGACCATGCAGCGCATGCTCAACATGGGCTATTCGGCGGTCCGGACGGAGCGCTGGAAGTATATCCAGTACACGGAACTGCAAGGCTCTGACGAGTTGTACGATCTGCGAAGCGATCCCTACGAAATGAAGAACCTGATCGCGGAGCCTTCCTCGCGCGGAGTCCTGGAATCACTGCGCGCGGACCTGCAACAGCTGAAGCAAGCGTGAGTATCGAGTGACTGCACGAAACCTACTCCTCCATTGAGAATCCGGCGGGCAAAGCGGCCTCCAGATTGAGCTGTTCCCCGGTGATGGGATGGTGAACCTTCAGGTATTGGGCGTGCAGGAGATACCCGCCATCGCCGGGGAGGCCGGGGAGATGGTCGAGGGGCTGGCCGGTTGGGCCGTAGAGCGGATCACCCACCAGGGGATGGCCGATGGAGGCCAGGTGAATTCTGATCTGATGGGGGCGGCCCGAACTTAGGCTTACTTCAAAGGTGGTGGTGGTGGCGGTGCGTGAGATCACCTTCGCCAAGGACTTTGACGGCTTACCCCTGGGGTGGGCGGCCCATACGGACCCGATGAGCGGGTGCGGTACCAGGCCGATCGGCGTGAGGATTTCGTAGGCGTCTTGCAGAGCAACATGCTGGGCCAGGGCCCGGTAGATCTTTTGAGTTTTGGGTGTGTTCCAGTTCGCGAAAAGAATTCCGGCGGCCTGCGGAGTTTTGGCGAACAGGACGATGCCGCTGGTGGCGCGGCCCAAGCGGTGGACCGGGTTGGCGTGGGGGGTTTGCTTTTGCACCAGGCGCAGCAGGGTGTTCTCCATGAAGCCGCCGCCGGGGAGCGTCGGTAGCCCGCTGGGTTTGTTGACGGCCAGCAGATGGGGGTCTTCGAACAGGACCTCGAAGTGTTGAGGGGAGTCTGGCTCGACCCACGGTGGACGGTTCCAGACCAGCGTCTGCCCTACGGTGACCGTTTCGCTGCCGGTGGCGGCAACACCGTTGAGCGTGACTTCGCCGTTGTCTAGTTTTTGTTGCCAGGCTTGCGGGGTGGAGTGCGGGTAAAGGCTGGCTAA
>JAPKYX010000102.1 GCA_026394075.1 Acidobacteriota bacterium | reverse complement strand
TGGCGCGCCGTATGGCCGACCCGGAGCTGCTGACACTGCCGCTGCAAGCAACGCTCAGCAACGGCCTCAGCCAGTTTGAGCTGACCTACCGTAAGGACGACTCCGGCGGCGGCTTCCCCGAACTGAAGATGCAGGTCTACTGCAACCACGGCTTTGGCGAAGCGATCACGTTCTTCATTGAGGGTGCCCAGAACTAGACTGGAGCGGATTTCTCTCTCCCCGGGCACCCAATTTGCCCGGGCGGGCGCAGGCGCGCCACAACGGCGCTGAGCCTCAAAGAAAATGTTTCGCGAATTCTCAACGATGCGGTCAGTTGCCCCTAAAGTACGCCTACTGAGATGCCGATGAAACTGGAAATGAGCGAACAGCGCGTACACCCCAGAATGTTGTGTGCTGATCTTGTGCCCCTGGAACCCTAAAGTACGCCTACTGAGATGCCGATGAAACTGGAAATGAGCGAACAGCGCGTACACCCCAGAATGTTGTGTGCTGATCTTGTGCCCCTGGAATGGACGGATCCGGCTGGCCGGACCCGCCGGACCATGGCAAACCTTGAGGACATCTCTTTAGCCGGTGCCTGCCTGCAGATCGACCAGCAGATCACCCCCGGCACCAAAGTCCGCTTTACGGTGACCAAGGGTACCCTGAGCGGCGAAGTGCGCTACTGCACTTTCCGCGAGATCGGCTATTTTGTGGGCATCCAGTTCGACCCTGGGGTCCGCTGGACCTCCCGCATGTTCCGGCCCATGCACTTGCTGGACCCGCGCCGTCTGGCCGATCGGGCCACCGACCGCTTGGGCGTCAACTAGCTACTTTCGGCCGCAAACTTCAGCCGGCCGCATGGCGGCTCGGAAACCGGTGAGCGGCTTCCGCGAGAGCGCTGAAGCCGGCTGTGGCCTTACGCTGCTTGCGGCAACGTGGCCAGTTCGTGCAGTGAATCGGCCATAGCCCGAATCTTTTCGGTCCAGTCCAACTCCGCCAGCCAGTACCGGGGAATTCCCTCTTCACCAAAGTGGGCTCCGGCGATCTGCCCGCAGATGGCGGCGGTGGTGTCGGTGTCGTGGCCCAGGTTCGCTGCCTTGCGGACGCAATCGGCAAAGTCAGTGCCCCGGTCGAAGGCCCACAGCGCGGCCTCCAAGGATTCAATGATGTACCCCGTTCCCTGGATCTGTGGCGGGTCCTTGCGCCAGTACGACCCGGCCGCCACTTCCGCCACCTTCTCGCACAGCGGTGCAAACGGCCACGGCTGGGGCACCAGCAGGCTTTCCTTGGACTCGCCATGCAGGGCGCGGGTCAGCAGCCAGGCATAGAAGCGGCACGCGTCCAGGCACTCAACGGTGCCGTGCGTCGTGCGCGCGCTCAAGGCCGCCTTCTCCACTGCCTCGGCGGGTGATTCCGCATAGAACATGGCCACGGGGGCCAGACGCATCAGGCAGCCGTTCCCCGCCGTGCCGGGCGAATCCGGTCCGGCGTACGGCTCGCCCGTGCGGGCAAACTGGTCCAGCGAGGCCTGCGTGGTGGAGCCGATATCGAAACACTGGCCTTGGCTGGACAAGTAGCCTTCCTGATACCAGCGCGTGTAACGTTCCATCTGGTCGCGCGGGTCAAAGCCACGGCACTCGATGAGGCTGTCGGCCAGGCACAGCGCCATCGAGGTGTCGTCGGTCCACTGCCCCGGCCGGACGCCGAATGCGCCGCCGCCCCGGAAATCGGTGACCGGATGGAAGTGGTCCGGCCGCATAAACTCAATGGGTGCTCCCAGAGCGTCTCCGCAGGCCAGCCCTAGCAGGCTGCCGCGGAATCGTGATCGTCGGTCAATGTTCATGGCGTGGCTCGCGGTGAACGAGCCTTCTCTTTCCTTACCCCGCCCGGTAGAGCGAGGTACTTCTTATCATATGAACTTGTACGTGCCCGGCACCGGCAAGGGTGGCACTTCCACCTTCGCGTCGTAGCTTTGTTGCTTGGGCATCAGGTCTAACTTCGAATTCATGATCATGTCCCAGGTGACTTCGACGCCGGAATAGGCGCTCTCCCGGGCCATGATGCAGGTCATGGTGCTTTCGGCCACCGTCATGGCGTGGTTGATGTAGGCACCATCGCCCCGGATCGACTTCACCATCGCGGTGTGCTCCGTGACGTAGGGGTTCTCGCCCTTGGTGCCCCTGTCGCGGGCGTTGGAGCTCTTCTTTGAGCCCACCACCAGCTCGCTGATGTTCGAATAGAGCCCCCGCGGAAACTGGCGGCAGTAGCTCGATAGGCGAACGCCGTTCGGGTACTCAAAGTCGGATGAAATATGGTCGTAGATGTTGCCGTAGAGCTCTTCCTTGGGCCGCCAGACGGCACCGCCGGTGGCATTCACTTTCACCGGGTGCGTGCCCATCACCCAGTTGGCGACGTCGATGTTGTGCAGATGCTGTTCCACGATCTGGTCGCCGCAGATCCAGACGAAGCTGTACCAGTTGCGATGCTGCCAGGTCATGTCGCCCCACTTGGGGTCCCGGCCCTTTTGCTGGATCACTGGCGTCCCTACCCAATAGGCGTAAAGGGCGCGAATATCGCCGATCTCCCCCTGGCGAATTTTGTCCACCGTCTCAACGTATTCGCGCTGGTGACGCCGCTGCGCGCCGGACATGACGGTGAGCTTCTTTTCTTCTGACTTCTTCGCCGCCGCCATAAAGCGCCGTACGCCCACCGGATCCGTGCCAAAGGGCTTCTCGCAAAAGACGTGCTTGCCCGCCTCCACCGCCGCCTCAAAGTGCATCGGCCGCCAGCCGGGCGGGGTGCAGAGCATCACGATGTCGACGCCGGAGTTGATCACCTTCTGGTAGGCATCAAAGCCCGTGAAGCGCTTGTCCGGGTCCACCTTGATGCGGTCCTGGATGCGGGGGTGGCGTTGCGAGTCTTTCAGCCACGCCAGATTCTGCTCCAGCTTGTCCTCAAACAGGTCGCCCATACTGACCAGTTCCACGTTCTCGCTACCGGTCATCAGATCGACCACGGCCTGCCGCCCGCGTCCACCGGCACCCACCAGACCCGCCGTCAGTTTCTCTTTGCCCGCGCCTCGCACCAGCTCCGGTTTGAGGATCGTGAATGCTGTCGCCGCACCCGTTAACAATTGTCTTCTTGAGGGACCGTAATCGCTCATCGTGCCAGCATCATACATTAAAGAGATGGTTATCACGAATTGTGGCGTAAGCCGGGACTGACCCGGCCCACAATATGGATGATCCAGTAAGGCAAAAATGAACCCCAATGACTTCCGGCGCCACGGCCACGAAATGGTGGAGTGGATCGCCAACTACCTGGAAACCGTTCGCGACCGCCGCGTCCTGCCCGATGTGAAGCCCGGCGAAGTTTTCGACCGCCTGCCCACGCACGCCCCCGACACGGCCGAACCGTTCGAACAGATCATGCAGGACTTCGAGGCGCAGATCCTCTCGGGGTCCACGTTGTGGAACCATCCGCGCTTCTTTAGCTACTTTGCCATCTCCTCCACGCCGCCCTCGATTTTGGCCGAGTTCCTCGCCGCCGCCATCAACCAGAACGGCATCCTGTGGAAGTCCGGCCCGGCGCTGACCGAACTGGAGCAGGTGACGCTCGGCTGGTTGCGCGAATGGCTGGGCCTGCCGCCCGAGTACTTCGGCATCATGTACGACACGGCCTCCGTTTCGACGCTGCACGCCTTGATCGCCGCGCGGCAGTTCGTCGTGCCCGATACCCGCCGCCACGGCGCCCGGCACGATCTGGTGGTCTACACCAGTGACCAGGCGCACTCCTCCATCGAGAAAGGCGCGCTCGCGCTCGGCTTCGGTGAGGATAATGTCCGCAAGATTGCGACCGACGAGAACTTCGCCATCCGCCTCGATCTGCTGGAAGCGGCAATTCAAAAAGATCTCACCGAAGGCCGCGTGCCCTGCTGTGTGGTGGCCTGCGTCGGCGCCACGCCTACCGCATCCGTGGACCCGATCTCCCAAGTGATCACCCTCGCGCGCCACTACGGGATGTGGATCCACGTCGATGCCGCCTACGCCGGTCCCGCCGCGATGCTGCCCGAATGCGCGCCTCACTTCGCCGGTTGGGACCATGCCGACTCGATCGTGATGAATCCCCAAAAGTGCCCCAAAAGTGGATGCTGACCAATGTCGACATCAGCGTGCTCTACCTGCGCCACAAGGAAGCACTCAGCGACGCCATCGGTCTGACGCCCGAATATCTGCGCACCACAGCGGACCCGCGCATGCTGAACTACATGGACTACTCAGTCGCCCTGGGCCGCCGCTTCCGGGCGCTGAAGCTGTGGTTCGTGATGCGCAGCTACGGCCGCGATGGCATCTCAGAAATGCTGCGCCGCCACAACGCGGACGCTCAATGGCTGCGCCAGCAGATTGAGGCCGACTCTCGATTTGAGATCTCCGCACCCACCCACTTCTCCCTGGTCTGCTTCCGATTGAAGGCGGCGAATGAAGTGAATCAGCGGTTGCTCGATGCACTCAACCAGTCGGGCTTTGCCTTCATCGCCCACACGGTGCAGAATGGCCAGTACGTGCTCCGCTTCGCCATCGGCAACTACATGACCACGCGTGACGACATCGCGCAAACGTGGGCCCGCATCCAGGAACTTTCGGCCAGCCTGGTATGACCTCCACGCGCCTCGAAATCAGCCTGTGCGGCATCGCGATGAAGAATCCGGTGATGGCCGCCTCCGGCACCTATGGCTACGGCGTCGAGTTTGAAGCCGTCGCTGACTTGAACGCCCTGGGCGCACTGGTCACCAAAGGCCTTTCGCGAGAACCCATGAAGGGCAATCCCGCGCCGCGCCTCTGGGAGACCGAGGCCGGCATGATGAACTCCGTAGGCCTGCAGAACGTCGGCGTTCGGGCCTTTGTGGCAGAGAAGCTGCCGCACTTGAAGCAGTGGCAGACGCCCGTGATCGCCAACGTCTTCGGCTATGCGCTTGAAGACTACCTGGAAGTAGTGCGCGTCCTGAACGACGCCCCCGGCTTGGCCGCCTACGAGATCAACGCCAGCTGCCCCAACACCAAACACGGCGGCATGGTCTTTTCGGCTGACCCAGTGGAGCTGGCGGGCCTGGTGAGCGCGGTCAAGGCGATTGCCAAGCGGCCCATCCTGATCAAGCTCTCGCCCAACGTCACGTCCATCCCCGTGATCGCCCGGGCGGCGGAAGAGGCCGGGGCGGATGCGCTGTCGCTGGTGAACACCTTTGTGGCGCTAGCCATCGACCTCGACACCCGGCAGCCGCGCCTGGGAGCCGGCACCGGAGGCCTCTCCGGCCCCGCCATCAAGCCAATCGCCCTGCGAATGGTCTGGGAGGCCTTCCGGTCCGTCAAGATCCCCGTCGTAGGCTTAGGCGGCATCGCCAGCGGCACCGACGCCGCCGAGTTTCTGGTAGCCGGCGCCACCGCCGTCGAAGTAGGCACCGCCAGCTTCTGGGACCCCGGCGCCCCCCAGCGCATCGCCCAGGAGTTAGACCGTTGGCTAGCCGCCCAAAAGACCACCGTCAGCGCCACCACAGGTACACTGAAATTTCCTTCGCGCTAACCCAATGCCCAAAACCATCATCGCCACCCCCAACGCCCCGCAGGCCATCGGCCCCTATTCGCAGGCCGTGGTCCACAACGG
>JAPKYX010000010.1 GCA_026394075.1 Acidobacteriota bacterium | reverse complement strand
CAGTGTCCACCTGGCGCCGGAGCTGTTCACGAGGCTGGGGGCCACAGTGGTGAAGACCGGTTGCGCGCCCGACGGACGCAACATCAACTTGGGCTGCGGAGCCCTGCATGTCGACGCTTTGCGGGACCGCGTGGTGGCCGAACAGGCCGATGCGGGCTTTGCCTTTGACGGCGACGCGGACCGTTGCATCGCGGTGTCACGCAGTGGCCGGATTATCGATGGCGACGCGACGCTGCTGATCTGCGCCCGGCACTTGAAGGCGCAGGGGCGTCTGGGTGCGTCGGTGGTGGCCACAGTGATGTCAAACCTGGGGTTTGAAAAGGCGCTCGAACGCGACGGCATTGCGCTCACCCGGGCCAAGGTGGGCGACAAGTACGTCCTGGAACAGATGCACGCCCTAAACGCGCCTATCGGCGGCGAACAGTCCGGCCACGTGATCTTCACCGAACACGCCACCACCGGCGACGGCATGTTGTCTGCCCTGAAGATCCTGGAGGCGAAGGTCGTGGCCGGCGGAACGCTGGATGAGATGATCGCCGACCTGGTGGTCTACCCCCAGAAGCTGGTGAATGTCCGGCTAAAGGAGCGCCGTCCGGTGGAAACGCTGCCCGGTGTCCAAAGCGAGATTTCAGCCGCCGAGGCGGTGATGGGCGGCACCGGCCGCGTCCTGGTCCGCTGGTCCGGCACGGAGGCCCTGCTCCGCGTCATGGTGGAGGCGGCCAATCCGGAACACGTCGAAACCTGGACCACCCGCATCGCCGACGCGGCGCGGGCTGAACTGGCCTAGCAGCTGGTGCAAACAGAGTTTGCAGGACCACTCCCTCACGGTCGTGGCTCAGTAGGCTGTTGCCAATAAGCGAGCTAGCTTGCTGAGCCGCGCGCGTTAGCAAGCATCTCCGGCCTTTTTCCGGAGCCTTCTAGGGTTCTACCTTCACCAAGTTCTTGACCTCGGTGACGCCCTTGGCCTTCTTGCACAATTTGTCGACCTTCACGCGCGCCCGTTCATTGGCCACCTTGCCTTTGACGGTGACGACACCGGCCTTCACTTCGACATCAAACGCCCCGCCCTTCACGTCCGGGTCGTTGGCCAGGATGCGGCGGACTTGGTCGTAGATGGAATCATCAGAGTGGACGTTCTTCTGGGCCTGCAGCGCGCCAAGCGACAGGGCCAGGGCCAGGAGAAACGGCAGTATGCGTCGAATCATAAACTACTTTCAGGCTAGCCTAAAACGCAGCCCGTGAGCGGTGGCAAATTTCTGGCCTTACTGGGGCGCGGAATGCCAGTCCAGCTCATTGACGAAGCTCTCGCTTTCGCGCCAACGGGGTTTGACGGCGACAAACAGTTGCAGCAGCACTTTGCGGCCCAGGAAAGCTTCGATCTCGGCGCGGGCCGCCGAACCGATCTGCTTCAGTGCCATGCCCTGCGCTCCGATGACGATGCCCTTTTGGCCTTCACGCTCCACCGTGATGATGGCCCGGATGCGGGTGAGGGTCTTTTTGTCTTCCCACTCTTCCACCTTCACCGCCACCGAGTGCGGCACTTCGTCGTAGGCGATCTGCAAGATCTGCTCGCGGATCATTTCCGCGGCCAGGTAGCGCTCCGGCTGATCGGTGAACTGGTCGGCCGGAAAGATGGCCTTGCCCGCGGGCAGGTACTTGAAAATCGTCTCCAGCAGGTCATCCAGACCATTGCCTTGCGTCGCCGAGATAGGGATGTAGTCGTTGAACTCAAACTCGCCCGGTGTGATGTGCGCATAGTACTGCTGCAGGCGCGCCAGCAGCACGTGCGGATCATCCACCAAGTCGACCTTGTTAAGCGCCAGGATCGCCGGTCGCGGCGCAGCTAGGTGGGCGCGACGCAGCGTGTCCAGCGCCTCCCACTCCATCTTGGTCGGTTCGTGCGAATAGTCCGCCACGTAGACGCGCACATCGGGCGCATCCAGGGCCTCCCGCACGGTGCTCATCATGCGGCGGTTGAAGTAGCTGTCGGAACGGTGGATGCCGGGCGTATCGATGAAGATCGCCTGACCCGATTCATTGGTCAGGACGCCTTGCACCGAGGTACGCGTGGTCTGCGGCTTGTCAGCGACAATCGCCACCTTCTCGCCCACCAGCGCGTTCAGCAGAGTTGATTTGCCCGCATTGGGCAGGCCTGCGATGGCGATGAAGCCCACCTTGGGCGGACCCGCCGGGCGCGGCTTGGGCACATCGGTCGCAAGCGCGGGCCGGGGCGGAGCCGCCACCCGTGGCACATACTTTCGTCTGGGCCTGGAGCCCTTCAACCCACGCGGAGCGGCAGGCGCAGCGGTGGGGGGCATACCCAACAGAACCGGGACATCGGCGGCGTCCACTTTAGGTACGGCCGTGGGGACAACTGCGGGGACCGCTTTGTCGATCTTCGCATTGCCGGACTGGGCCACGTTGCCTGTGATCGCCAACCGCTCCTGCCGGCTGAGTGGACGGCGCTTCATGGGTTTGGGAGTGCTTCCAAACCTTGTCTTGCTGGGTTGACCATCCATGGCCGGGGCCTCGCCTGACAGAGCCGGATCGGCATCAGGACCCGGCGGCCGGGTAGCACCAGAGCCGCTTTTGCGGCCGGGCTTGGGGGAGCGGAAATTACGGTTTGGCTTCGCCATGATCCTCAGATTTCTCGGGCTCGACACGGGTCAGCCGGACGCGATCCACGCGCAGATCGCTCGATTCCAATATCTCAATCCGGAGGCCGTCGCGTTCGATGACCTCACTTTTGCGGGGCACGCGGCCCGCCCATTCGGTGGCCAGACCACCAATGGTGGTCGCCTCTACTTCTTCGCCGGGTTCATAGCCGACCAGCTCTTCCAAGCGGTCCAGGTCATAGCTGCCGGAAACGACATAGCCACCAGTGGCATCCTGCTGGTAATCGCGCTGTGGCTCATGCTCGTCGCGGATTTCGCCGCCCAACATCTCTTCGATCAGGTCCTCAATGGTGACCAAGCCAGCCAGCTCGCCGTATTCGTCAATGGCGATCACCATGTTCTGGCCCGTCTGCTGCATCTGGCGGACCAGTTCCCCGGCACCCTTCTGCTCCGGCACCTGGGCGATGTCCCGGACAAACTCTTTCACCCGGCGCTTGGCCCGTTGCGGCTCCGGCACTTCCCACATGTCGCGGACGTGGACAAAGCCGTGGATGTCAGTGGGTGACTTCGAGTAAACCGGGATGCGCGAAAAGCGGTGGTTGGTCACCAACTGCCGCAGGTCTTCGAGCGACTTGTCTTCCTGGATCGCAATAATCGCCGGGCGCGGGGTCATCACCTCGCGGACGGTCTTGTCACCGAACTCCAGCACCGTGCGGACCAGTTCGCGATTGCTCTCTTCGATCAGTCCTTCTTCGGCTCCGGCTTCAATCAGCGCTTCGATCTCTTCGCTTTCGCGCTCCTCGTCCGGCATCTCTTCTTCGTCTTCGGTCAGTTCGGCAATGGAACGCAGCGCACTGAACAGAGCAATCAGGGGCCGCATCAGAAAATACATCAAGGCCAGCAGCGGCCAGATCAGGTTCAGCCATTCGCCGCTGGACCGGCGGTAGATCGCTTGCGGCACCAGATAGGCGGTCACCAGCATGATGCCCAGGGCCCACAACGCCGCTTCCCAACCCATCCCCACCGCCGCGGTGGTCATCACGCCCATCAACACGAGTAACGAATGCTTCCAGAACGAGAAGGCCAGCGCCCGCTTCTCCGTGGTGGCGTGCTTACCCAGACGGGCTTCCACCGAATCTTCAAACAGACGCTGCAAGTCGGAACTGCGGGCGCGCAGACGCATCGCCTCCAGCAGGCAGGTTTGTGCGACGGTGACGATGACGATTGTCAGGCCCAGCAGGGTCAGCGCCAGGATCATCACTCCGACGCCCTTCCGGCACGCGCAATCAGCCCCTGCGGCAGCTTGAACTTGCGGCGCCACCGGCCTTCGGCCCGGGCCATCTCGCCACAGTCACGCTCGTGGTCGTAGCCGGCCAGATGCAGCGCTCCATGGATCATCAGGATACGGACTTCCGCGTCGACAGTGTGGCCAAACTCCCGCGCCTGGGCCAGGGCCCGTTGGTAGGAGATGGCGATCTCATTGGAGCCGGGGAAAGACAGCACGTCGGTGGCTTCCGCTTTGCCGCGGAACTTCCGGTTCAGCTCCTCAATGTGTTCGTCGGTGGTGAGGACGCAGATGAAGTCAGTGATCGACTGCGCGACCTTGTGCGCAAACGCCTGCAGGTCGCGGCGGGCAATGGCGGAGCAGCGGTGCTGGAACAGCACCCGGTTTTCAGCCGGCGGCATGATCTTGAGATTCAGCAGCAGTATCAGCCGGGGCAGCACCCGGCGGCGAATTCAGGGGCGTGGCCGCCGCCTCGGCCGGACGCTCGGCGTTGTTGTCCAGCTTCAGCGAGAGTTGCCGGCCGGTGGTCGCCACCTGATACCGGTCATACGCCTTCACGACGCGCTGCACCAGTACGTGCCGCACCACGTCGGTATCGTCAAAGTGGATAAACGTGATGCCGGGCACGCCGCGCAGGACATCATTGGCGTCCAGCAAGCCGCTCCGCCGTCCGGTGGGGAGATCGATCTGCGTGACGTCACCGGTGATCACCATCTTCGAATTGAACCCCAGCCGCGTCAGGATCATCTTCATCTGTTCCTGGGTTGTGTTCTGGGCTTCGTCAATGATGATGAAGGCATCGTTCAATGTGCGGCCGCGCATGAAGGCCAGCGGGGCCACTTCAATCGTATTGCGCTCCAGCAGCTTTTCCACGCGCTCGGCTTCGAGCATTTCAAACAGTGCATCGTAGAGCGGGCGCAGGTAAGGGTCCACCTTCTCCTGCAGCGTGCCGGGCAGAAAGCCCAAACGCTCGCCAGCTTCCACCGCCGGGCGCGTCAGCACAATGCGGCTGACCTTCTTCGATAGAAACGCGGCCACCGCCATCGCGACGGCCAGGTAGGTTTTGCCCGTACCCGCTGGTCCGATGCCGAAGACCATATCGTTACGCTCAATCGCTTCGACATACCGGCGCTGATTGACGCTGCGCGGGGCCAGCACCTTCTTGCCGAAGCTGCGTTGTTTGCCGGACAGGACCAGTTGCCGCAGGCTGACTTCGCTGTCTTCAGTGACGACGCGAAGGAACGAGTGGAGATCGCCATTGGAGAAAATATGGCCATCCCGCATCAGGCTGGAATAGTCTTCCAGGATCTTGATGGCCCGGGCGACGTTGGCATCTTCGCCCTCTACCTCAATGCAATCAGCCAGCAAGTGCGTGCGGACATGGAGGGCCGTCTCCAACAGGCGGATATTCTCGTCACGGGTTCCGAAAAGTGACTCAATACCCCGGCTGATCTGAATGGTGGAACGCATGCTACGGGTGAGGGTGGAAAACAGCGGCGGTGTTCCGCGAGAGCGGAATAAACAACATGCTGACCACTAATGTAGCACGGGAATTAATCCGCCCCAGCGGGAAAATCGCACCCGCCGGTCAAGCTTGACGTGCCGTCAAGTGAGCCGTGCCAGGAAAACCTGACTAAGCCAACAGCGTAGCCGCACCCAGCCGGCCTTCGTGCCGCTCCAGGCGCGTGCGCAGTTCCAAACGGGCACGCAGCAAACGCGACTTCGCGGCGGCGATTGAAATTCCCAGTTGCTCGGCCACGTCGGCCATCGGCAACTGCTGAACGTCGCGCAGCAGGAAGACATTTCGCAGCAGCGGAGGAATCCGCGAGATTTCGCCCCGCAATACCTGACTCACCTCAGTGCGCCCCAACGCCTGTTCCGGCGTATCAGATTGCTCCGGCAGGTCCAGCGCCATCTGCTCTTCGCCCTGCACCGCATCCTCCAGGTAGACCAACCGGGCACGCTTCATCTGACGGAGGCGCATCAGGCACTGGTTCACCACGATTCGGGTGAGCCAAGTGGAGAACTTTGCGTCCTGATGAAACTGGCCGATATGCTCGTATGCCTTCCAGAGGGCGTTCTGCACCTCGTCCTCGGCGTCGGACCGATCCCGCAAGATCGATAACGCTAGCTTAAAGCAGGAGGTTTGGTGACGCCGGACCAATTCGGCGAAGGCGGCGTTGTCGCCCTGCTGAGCGAAGCCAACCAATTCCTCGTCCGCAATTTTTTTCAACTCCATCGAATTTTTTTGCATCGTGACTCGCCCGACATCGTCTCAGACTTAACTACCTATGATTGAGACTAACAGTGCTGGCTCATTTAAGCTAGATCAAAATGAAATTCAGTTTAGCGGAACAGAAACCTCGACTGATGTTTTCAACGAAGATAAATTGAATTCCGACGCGCCGGGAGCGGGCACCCGCGAGAGCGGTGACGCAACGGTTCGCCGGGCGCTCTCCAGCTACGAGATCGGCGCAAAGCTGCGGGCGTTGCGACTGAAAAAGAAGATTGCCCTGGTGGATCTGGGAAAACATACCGGCCTGTCGGCGTCGATGCTGTCGCAGTTGGAGAACGGCAAGCTGGTTCCGACGCTACCGACGCTGGCTCGCATCGCGATGGTGTTTGACGTGGGGCTGGATCACTTTTTCGGAGACCGGCGCCGCACGAAGCTGTTTTCGATTGTCCGGGCGCAAGACCGGATGAAGTTCCCGGACCGGCCCACGTCCACCAAGCCCGATTTTTGGTTCGAGAGTCTGGCCTACTCCGCCCAGGACAAGAGCCTGCAAGCCTACTTGGCCGAGTTTCCGGAACGGAACGGGGCGGAGGTGCGTGAGCACTCGCACGAGGGAGCTGAGTTTCTGCATGTCATCTCAGGATCGGTAGCCATCCGGTATCAGGATGAAGAGTTCATCCTCCGGCAGGGCGACAGTGTCTATTTCGACGCCTCAGAGCCGCACTCCTACCGCGGCGTATCCACCGAACCGACCAAGGCCTTGGTGATCACGACACCGCCGCGCCCATAGCCCTGGGCCGGCCCCGTTAGCACCACAGTTGAGCGCAAGAGTGGGGCACCACCGCCACCCGACCGGGGCGGTAGCCCTATAATTCGAATTGTGATTGCTGTAGCTGCCTTGGCTGCCACGCTCGCCGCGGCGGACTGGACACTTTACCGGTCCTTGCCTTTTGAGGTCCAGACGGACCGCGACAAGAAGCACGCCCGCGAAGTGCTAAACCACCTGGACCAGCTGCGCTGGGCGTTTGGGCAGATCACGGGCAAGCTGGAGCCACGCACGCTGTGGCCGGTGAAGGTGATCGTCACGCGTGGCCCGACTTCACCGCAACTGCGGCTGGTTCATGATGCCTGGGTGGGAACACTGGACGACAAGTCCGACGTGCCCCCAGCCTGGAACGCTCAGTTAGCGCGCATCTTCATCGAAGACAATCTGGGCCGCATGACGCCGGAGATTGAGAATGGCCTGGCGGACATTCTGTCCACCGCTGAGGTCTCCGGCACCCACATTATCTTGGGGCAGCCGGTTCCGAAGCCGACGCTTGATTGGGCCCGCATGCATGTTCTGGTTACGAATGAAGAGTATCGGGGCCGGGTGAAGGTCTTGATCGCTAACCTCTCCAAAGGCATCGATTCCGGCGTGGCGTTTCGCAACGGCCTGGGCAAGAGTGCGGAAGAGATCGAGAAGGAAGCCCAAGCGCAGCTGGCATCGAAGACCGTGCCCACGTTCGACATGTCCGGCAAGCCGGTGAATGCCCAACGCGACTACCAGGCACGGGAGGCGGACGAGGCCACGGTGAAGGCGCTGCTGAAGGCGGAATCGGGTCCGCAGACGGCGCTCGGCTTGATGGCCGTCAACGACTTCGATGCAGCAGCCAAGCTGAAGCCGGAATGGGCGGAACCCTGGAAGCTGATGGCGGCGCTGGAACAGGAGCCCGGCAAGAAGGCCGGCCTGATGAAGAAGGCCGCCGAACTTTCACCGCGCGACGGCAAACTCTGGACGGAGTTCGCCCTGCTGATGCACAGCTACAACCGCTTTGCGGATGCCGACAAAGCCTGGGCCGGCGCGGAACGGGCCGCCGCCAACGTTCAAGAGCGCCAGCAGATCCGCGCCCGCCGCGAAGGTCTGGTGGCGGCACGCCTGCAGGCCGAGGAGGATGCTCGCCGGGAGGCGAAGTTGGCCGAGGAGCGTGAATTGCAGAGGCTGAAGAACGAAGCGGTGGCCCGCATCCGCGAGGCCGAGGGCAAGTTCAACGGGGGCAAAGCCGCGCTTGATCCGGACAAGAAGATCGAAGCCTGGTGGGATGGCCCCAAGGGTGACGCAAAAATCAGCGGACGCCTGATCCGCGTCGATTGCCTGGGCAAGCAACTGCGCCTGGCGGTGCAAGTGGAGCCGGGCAAGACCGCGCAACTGCTGGTGACCGATCCCGGCAAGATCGCCATTGAGGGCAAGGGCGAACTCACCCTGGGCTGCGGACCGCAACGGGCGGCCCGGGCCGTGATGATAGAGTTCATTCAGAAAATGGACCCCAAGATGAACACCGTGGGCGAGGTCGCGGTCATCCGCTTTCCATGAGCATTCCCTTCCGCTGGGTAGTGGTAGGGATCTTCATGCTGTCGAGCGCGCTGAACTATCTGGACCGCCAGATCATCGCCGCCGTCGCCCCTACCTTGAAGCTCGAATTCGGGTTGAACAACCAGGACTTCGGCTATATGCTGTCGCTGTTCTCGGTGACCTATGCCCTGTCGTCGCCGATGATGGGGCTGTTCCTGGACCGGTTCGGGCTACGTGGCGGCTTTCCGTGGGCCGTAGCCCTATGGTCACTGGCGGGCATCGGCTCCGGTCTGGCTTCCAGTTTTGCCGGACTATTGACGGCGCGAGCCGTTCTGGGCGTGGGGGAAGCGGCCGGGATTCCGTCAACCGGCAAAGTGGGCCAGCTTTACCTGGAGCCCAAAGAGCGCGCCATTGGCGCCGCGCTCAGCCAGATCGGGCTCAGCATGGGCGCCATCGGCGCGCCGTGGCTGGTGAATCTGGTGACGCCGCACTATGGCTGGCGCGGAGCGTTCGTGGTCGCCGGTTTGCTCGGCTTTGTGTGGATCCCCCTCTGGCTGTTGCTCGAAAAGCGGGCCACCAAGTTTCCCGCTGCCAGTCAAGGCAAGGCCACGGACATGCTGAAGGACCCGCAGATGATCGGCTTTATCCTGGCCAATCTCTGCTCCATGACGGTCTACACGCTGTGGACCAACTGGACCACGGTGTTTCTGACCACGCACTACGGCTTGGCGCAATCAGCGGCCAACCAACTCGCGCCATGGCCGCATATCCTGGGCTACTTTGGCGGCCTGACGGGCGGCGCCATCTCGTACCGGCTGATCGGCCGAGGCTGGAAGCCGCTCGCGGCCCGGCGTCGCGCCTGCCTGATCTGCGCCGGTTTCATGACACTGACAGCGGTGACACCTTGGATGCCAACCGCGGGATTAGGGGCCGCCGTCGCCTCGGTAAGCTTCTTCTGGGCCTCCGGCTGGGGGGTGAGCCTCTACACCATGCCCGTCGACGCCTATGGTCCACGGGCAGCCTTTGGGGTTTCGCTGCTGACGATGGCCTACGGCATCCTGCAGATCTTCGCTTCACCCTTGATCGGGCGAGCCATCGATACGGTGGGCTTCGGTCCAGTGTGCGCCGTAGCGGGAGTGATGCCGCTAGTGGGATATGCGATTGTGCACTTTACGCGCAGTGACAAGACCAGTCGGGCATAGGGCGTCCTCGGCAGCGCAGATTTTAGGGCTTGAGCAGGTGGAGATCGATCCCACGGAATTGGCGGAAGCCGGTGTCGAAGGTGGCCAACCGCATGTTGCCGGCAATGGAAAATGCCGCCAGATATGCATCGGAGACAAGCTTGCCAGTGGGAGTGGCATAGCGGAGCAGCTGAGGCAAGACAGTATCCACTGTGGCCGGTTCTAGGCTGAAGTCGAAACGTTCATCGTCCAACAGTTCCATGACTTTGGTCCAAGCGGCTGATGCGGGGATGACGAACTCGCCCATGATGGCCCGATTGCACATCAGCCGGACGAGAGAAAGTTGCACGGCGCGGCATAAGGCTACTTCGCCCTTCATCAGCCCCTCAGCCCATCGCAGCGCTGGCGCGCGGTGAATATGGTGATCCACCAGCAGCGGTAACAATAGGTTGACGTCAGCCAAACATCGCTTCATCAATTTGCTCCCGCGTCAATGGGGCCATGGGAGGGGCCGAAGGGTCCCCAATGGGCGTCGGAAGCCGCCGGACCTTTTGCTTGGGCGGCGACACCCGGTAGCGGACAGCTTCAATGAAGAACTCCTTCAGTGAGATTCCCTCTACCGAGGCCACCAATCTCGCCTGCGTCAGCAATTCATCGGGGAGTTCAATTGTCGTCCGCATATGCCACAAGTATGCCATATTGAGTTTGCCGCACTTCTACCCATGGAGACACCACCCGTCCGCCCCAGCACCACCGCGGATCTTGCCTGGATCGCACCCCTGCTCGCCACCGCTCCCGAAGCTGCGCAGTGGTTGCCGGAGTCTGACCCGGTGCTGGTCGTCGAGGGCCGTGGTGTGCTGGTCTACCGGTCGGTGGCCCCGGATGAGTACGAAATCCTCAATCTGGCAGTTGCGCCGGAGCACCGCCGGCAGGGCGTGGCCCGGGCTTTACTGGAGGCAGCGCTGGCGCAGGGAGGCAGTTGGTTCCTCGAAGTGCGTGAGTCGAATCACTTAGCGCAGATCTTCTATGAATCGATGGGCTTTAGGGCGATTGGCGTACGACCGGGGTACTATCAGGCCCCACCCGAAAAGGCCATTGTAATGGGATTGAAGCGGTGATATTGTTAGGGCATCAGCGAGCCTGAAAGGGTTTGTTGATGCTATGGATAGTTCGACGATTACCCACCGAGCCCCTACCGATGGCGGACCAAGCGGTCTTTCATCTAATAAGGCACAGCGGACCCAAGTCTCGGTTCCGCATGCGTCCCTGGCAACGACTCGGCGTGGCAATCCTTTTCACTTAAAGGAGAATCACGCTATATGGAATTGAGTGTGCAAGAGCAGGAAGAGCTAAAGGCGCACCTGATGGCGACGGATGAACCGTTTCGCGTGCTGGCCGAAGAGCATGCGCTGCTGAAACGGCGAGTGGCCCAGATTGAGGCCAATCCCCATCCGGCGGACGAAGAAGTCCTGGAGGAGGCCCGCTTGAAAAAGCGCAAGCTGCACCTGAAGGACGAGATGCTGGAGATCATGCATCAGCACCGCGAGGTTCACGCCTAGCGGTCATCAGGCTGCGCTGAGCAGTTGTTTAAGTTTTTCAAGCGCCCGGGTCAGCAATGGCCCGGGCGTTTTGCGTTTCGGGCACCGCACTTCACAAGCTCAGCAAATACTTCCCCAACAGATCCTTCAACTCCGCGATCACTTCCGCCCGTTCCTTGGCCGTCGGCCGGCTGTAGGCGTAGGCGATCAGCCGGTCCCCTACTTCGGCGGCGATGCGGATCTTCCGTTGCAGCCCTTTGCCCGGTTTAATGCCGAACTTCTTGACGAGCAGATCCTGCAGGATGCCGCCGGGACCGGTTTCCGGGTCCGATTGATCCTCCCGCGTCGCTTCGCTAATGTGCCGCCCTAAGGCCAACTCGCGGAAGTGCGGGCGGCTGTCCAGGAACGCAATGTAGGCGTCCAAAATCCGGTCCAGCGACTTGCGGGACGAAAACAGTAACTGCCGGGCGGAGACCGTCTTTTCGATCTGCTCCCGGAACTCCGCCAGTTCCCGAACCGCGATCGCGTCAAAGATCTCCTGCTTGTCCTTGTAGAACCGGTAGAGCGCACCCACCGATAAGCCCGCCTCTTCCGCAATGCGGCTGGTGGTGATCTGCTCGAACGGCACCCGCGCCAGCAGCGCCGAGGCGGCATCCAGGATGGTCTGCACCGTCTCACTGCTGCGGGCTTGCAGCGGAGCGCGGCGCGTGGAAGGGGCGGTCATCGCCCTCTAGTGTGACAGGCCCAAAACGCGAAAGCGAGTTCGCATTCGTGTACCCGTATTCATGTAACCTAAAAGGTATGCCCATCCCGGTGTCCCAGATGTGGACCGTTGCCACCTACGTCCTAAAGCAGAAGTTGCTGGGCCGCAAGCAGTATCCGCTGGTGTTGATGCTGGAACCGCTCT
>JAPKYX010000020.1 GCA_026394075.1 Acidobacteriota bacterium | reverse complement strand
TTCCAGGCCCGGCCCTCCGGCCGCTTGAAGCGCAGCACCAGCACTGAAAGCGACTTCATCGAGAAGCTCCACACCACGCCGAAAGCGTAGGCTTCGCCCAACAGCACGATGTCGCCGCCGGAGACGATGATCGTCACCAGCTGCAGCAACACGATCAGGTGGATCATGCGGTGCGTGGTGCCAAACTTCGCGTGGGGGGCGCGCAGCCAGCCAGGCAGCACCCCATCTTCCGCTACGCGGTTCAAGACGCCATTGGAGCCGATGATAGCCGTATTCACCGCACCGGCCAGAATCAAGGCTCCCACGACGACAACGAAGCCGCGGAACAGCAGTCGCAAGGCCATCGGGCCCGCCAGGTGCATGGCCAACCCGCCAATCAGGTTGTCGAGCGTATGCGCGCGTTCGGCGTCCGGGATCAGCATGACGGCGAAGAAGCTGACGAGCGAAGTAAAGACCAGGGAATAGACAAAGATGACTAACCCGGCGCGTTCCAGGTTCTTCAACTTCGGATGGGCGATCTCGCGGTTCACCTGCGCCAGGGACTCTTCGCCGGACATCGCCAGCAGCGAATGGCCCAGGCCGACCAGAACGGCGATGGCCGGAAAGGCCGTGGTCCAGGAGAGGGGCAGCCAGCCCAGGCTTTCGCGGTTCAAGCGCAGATTGGCGAGCGACGGCAGTGGCACCGGCTGGAAGCCCACCGCCAGCATCGTGTAGACACACCAGCCGATCAGCAGCACCACCATCACGGTGGTGATCTGTATGATCCGCAGAGCCTTCTGGCTTGATTCGTGGATGCCGATTACGTTCTGGCGCCAGAAGTAGAGCGTGATCACCACCGCAGTGGCGACGGCGAACAGGTGGGGGTTCACCAAGCCTGGGCGCTGAAAGAACTGCTCGGCAGTTTCGTTGATCAATCCCGCAATGTAGAGACCGGCCGCCACACCGCTGATTGGCCCGGTGAGGATGTAATCAAACATCAGCGCCGATACGGAGAACTTGGCCATGGTGCTGCCCATGGCTTCATGCACGACGCGGTAAACACCGCCCCGGACGAACATGCTGCAACTTTCGACATACACGGCGCGGACCGCGTAGCTGAACAGCATGATGGAGAGGATGAACCAGGGTGCGGCCTTGCCGATGGCCTGTTCGGCAATTCCTCCAGCGTAGTAGGCCGAGGAGGCAAGGTCAGAGAGAACAATAGCGGCCGCCCTCCAGAAACTGATGAAGGACAGCATAACGGTGGAGGCCACCACGACACGTGACGTGGCGGCCGAGCGTAATTGGGAAATCACGACGAACCTCTTTCGCGCCGTCCCGGCGATTCGGGATGCGGCTCTTCAATTCGCCTGCGAGGTTAGCTGTCGGGCTAGGGCTGAAAAGTACCCTGCGCGGTGTGAACCGCACTACGCCCCAAATACTTGGGTCCCCCGCCGTCCGTGAGGACGTTCGGCATTTCTGAACATAACTCCGTTTCTTGAAATTGTCCAGCCTTTTCGTGATGGCGGGGCGGTCGTCGGACCTACTCGCCGATGATCTTCACGAGCACGCGCTTCTTGCGGCGGCCGTCGAATTCGCCATAAAAGATCTGCTCCCAGGGGCCAAAGTCGAGCGCACCTTTGGTGACTGCCACCACCACTTCGCGGCCCATGATCTGGCGCTTCATGTGCGCGTCGGCGTTGTCCTCGCCAGTTAGATTGTGCCGGTACTGGGACGTGGGCGCGTGCGGGGCCAGCTGCTCCAGCCACTTTTCGTAGTCGGCATGGAGCCCCGATTCGTCGTCGTTGATAAAGACGCTGGCGGTGATGTGCATGGCATTGATGAGGCAAAGCCCCTCAGCGATGCCGCTCTGGCGCAGGCACTCATCGACGTCCGGCGTGATGTTGAGAAAGCCCCGGCGGGCGGGGATGTTGAACCAGAGTTCTTTGCGGAAGGATTTCACTTTCGCAGGATAGCCGCCGGTCGGGCCGCCACGCTCGGAAGAACGTTGCATGATGTGTCGCTCGCGGGAGTCACCCACGCGACGCGGTCTACCTGGGTGAGGGCCACGTCGATCATCCCGGCCAGATCAGCCATTGAGGTCGACGCATCAGCCGAGACCATAACGATTCGCTCGTAGCGTGTCCGGAAGATCCGCTCCAACTCGCCCGGCAGCTGCGCCAGTTGCATGCGTGCTCCATTCACGCTCACTTGCCGCGGTCCATGAGCGACCACCGTGATGGACCTATCGCAGCAAGGAGGGAACCTACTCGGGTCGGATGGAGGCGTGCGAGTCAGGGGGAGAACGAAGCCTGCGGTGCCGGCTCCGCTAGATACTTCGACCAGTAGAAGAACCAACGCTAGCGCGGCCATAGGCGCGGAAATCATTCCCAGCGGCGAGGACTTCATGCAGTCTTAGACTGGTGGTTGGCCGAATTGGTTCCCGCTGACATTGCTATTTCACGTCGCGAAACACGACCTGCCACACGTTCGGGCCCACTTGATCCGCACTCTGGAGCGAACCGCGGAAGAAGTAGGGCTGGACGTCATCGCGGCGGGGAGCAGCCGGGGCGAAGCCAAAGTAGAGCGGAACGGAGCCGCCTTCGCTGGTGCGGCTGGTGATGAAGCCGACCAGCGCATGCTCGAGTGAGTGGTAGCCGTTCTTCCAGGGCCACTGCTTGGGCGTGCCGCTGATGGGCTGATGGGTGACGCCGTTGACGTTTGACCAGACTTCCCCGAATTGCGGGTCCACGAAGTTGCGCAGCCAGTAGTCCTGCGTCTGGGCGAGATAACCGTTGGCGGCGGAGAGGCCATTGAGCGACATGGTTCCAGCGTACTGATCGAGTTCGCAATAGATCCACCAGCTCTTGTCCAGGTCGAGCACGCGGCCACGGCGGACGCCGGAGGCCCAGCTGCCCGATGCTGGCTGATAGGCACGTTCGAGCACCCGCGCGCCACGATCTTCAGCCCACTTCACCAGTTCGCTGTCGCCCGCCATCAGCGCAGAGAAGCGGATCATCCAGAGGGCCTTGATGGTGTGGCCAAAGTCGGTGTCGGCGCGCAGTGGGTCCAGGTCCGCGGGGGAGTTGGCGGACAGGTACATCAGGTTCTCTGATTCGTTGTAGAAGTGGCGAATCATGGCGCGCGACAGGCGCATCAGGTCGGCCTTCCATTCCGCGGCATAGGGTTCCGGGATGATGGGGGCCAACAGCACCATGTAGGCGTTCATCTGGTCCAGCGTGGCGGTGAGTTGGCGCTGATAGGCGGACGTGGTGCCGTCGTTGGCGATGGTCCATTGGAAGGAGCCCAACTGGTCGTTCCAGTAGTTGGACCAGAGCCAGCTCTTCAGCCACAAGATGTCGGGTAGCACTTCCGGGTCGCGCGTCAGGTAGTAGTAGAACCCGATGCCGAGCATGCCGTAGGCCAGTTCCTGCGCGTTGCGGACTTCGTAGCGGGGGCCGTAGGCACCATTGCGAAGATCCTGGCGCGTGAACATGCCGCCGTTCGAACGGTCAATGAAGCGGGTGCGGAACTGGTCGACGCCGGCCTTCATGTAGTCAAGAAAACCAGCGTTGCCGGTCATGTGGAAGATGACGCCATAGGCATAGATCTGCCGGGACTGCGCCACGAGATAGCGCTGCCGCTCGTTAAACAGCCAGGCATTCTGGCGAACTTCGGGGCAGGTGACGGTGGCGAAATCAACCGAGGAGCGGTCATCACAGCGGAGGGTAGGGAAGTTGCCGACGGGTGACCCGAGCGCTTCTGGATTGTTCCAGAACGGCATCAGATCCTCCATCATGTGGCGGTACCAACGATGGCTGGGGGAGTTGAGGGTGAAGCCAACAAAGTCAGGCCAGGCCTGATTGAGTGCGGGAGGAACAAAGGCGGGCTGCGCGCAGAGCGACGCGCTCCAGGCCAAGAAGGTAAGAGCGCGTCGCATGCTGGGGATCTCCTACTTCAGGGGCTTGACGCGGATGTTCTTGTAGGCCACCGTGGAGCCGGGGTCGTGGCCCTGCAGCGCGAACGTGCCGGATTGCAGGAAGCGGCCGACCATGTCTTTGTTGGGGCCCTTGAAGCCTGCGGGCTGGGTCCAGTCGGTGATCTTCTTGCCGTCGACGAAGACCTGGACGTGGTCGCCCTGGACGATGATGTGCTCAGTGAACCACTTGCCATCTTCGGCCACGGCTTCTTTGTTGTCCTGCACCATGTAGAGGCTGGCGGTTTTGCGCCAGTCGCCATGGCTGTTGTTCACCTGGACTTCAAAGCCCTTATCGGGCCAGCCCTTTTCCTGATAGCCGGTGTGGAAGTAGATGCCGCCGTTGGACTTGGCCTGGGTCATGACGTCCACCTTGAGCTCGAAGTTCTTGAACTCGTGGTTCTTGAAGGGGCCGGTGTAATACAGGTGACAACGGGGGCCGTTGGCGACAATGGCGCCGTCTTTGATGGCGAAGGTGCCTTCGTTTTCCTTGGCCTTTTCCCAGCCGGTCAGATCCTTGCCGTTGAACAGAGCAGTGAAGCCCTTTTCCGGCTTGTCGGCGGCTAGCAGGGCCGCCATCGAGAGTGCAATCGCAATGGGTAAACGCATCGCTCACTATCATACGGCGGGCGCAGGCTCGGCGGCGAACTCACGCCTTCCCACGGCCCCTCAAATTTCCGATACGATCTGTAGCGCCATGCCCATTCCTTCACGCCGCGGTTTTGTCAAGAACCTTTTGGGAGGCCTCTGGACGGGGGCCGCTCTGCTGGAGCAATCGATCTTTCGCGCCAACGTGGCGCGGGCGCAGTCGCAATCGACGCCCAACTTGCCGGAGTTGTTCGACATCGAGAAGGTGGCCGACGGGGTCTATGCCGCGATTGCGAAGCCGTTGCCGCTGTTGAATTGCAACGCGGCGATCTTTGAGCAGGAGAAGGATCTGCTGTTGTTTGACGCGCACTCGCGTCCATCGGCGGTGGTGTCGCTGGTGTCGCAGATCCGGCGGACGATCTCGAAGAAGCCAGTGAAGTATGTCGTCAACTCGCACTTCCACTGGGACCATACGCAAGGCACGCCGGGCTACCGCCGCATCGCGCCGCAGGCCAGCGTCATCTCCTCCGTCGCCACGCGCGAGCTGTTGTCGAGTGAAGCACCCAAGCGGGTGAAGCAATCGATTGAACAAGCGTTGGCGCAGTTGCCGGATCACCGCCGCCGCCTGGCCGCAGCGGTTTCGCCGGCGGAGAAAGCCTACTGGGACCTGATGGTGCGGGACACCGAAGCCTACACCACTGAGATGAAGACCTACCAGCCGGAGCTGCCCAACATCACCTTCGAGAAAGACCTGATCCTGCACGACAAAGCGCACAGCCTGCATCTGGCCTGGCGCGGCAAGGGACATACGGCGGGCGATGTGATGGTCTACTGCCCGCAGAAGAAGGTGGTGGCGACGGGCGATCTGATGCATGGCTTCGCGCCCTACATCGCCGATGGCTACCCGGCTATGTGGCCGGTGACGCTGCGCGAGTTGGCGCGCTTTGATTTCGATCATCTGATCGGCGGCCACGGTGGCGTGCAGCATTCTAAGCAAGTGGTGATCCAGAAGGCCAACTACATCGAAGAATTGACCGCACGCGTTCTCTCCGGCAGCCAGCGTGGACAGCCGGTGGACCAGATCCAGAACACCATCACTCCCGCCAGCTTGAAGTCGATCACGGGCGGCTATGGTGACTTCCTGATCGGGTCGCTCAGCAAGTTCCTGTTGCAGGTGCCGGGGGCGAGCGGAGAATCGATTCTGGAAGGCGCGGTCCGCAGCAATGTGGCGGACATCCACAGCCGCTTGAACGCGGCCTAGGCTTGATCATGCCCACGGCGCTCCGCGCGACACTCCGTGCGCTGTATCTGTTCGACGTCTCCGACAACATCGGACTCGATCAGGTGTGGGACAAGCTACGGTTGACCGAGGGGGACCACCTGTCACGCTCGCCTGAATCGCTTGGCGGCGCCGTGCGCGTGCGACGCCCGGAGGGCACGGTGGCCCTTTACGAGTTCGGAGTCGTGAGCGTGGCCATCGAGGTGCCCTTCTCAGGCACCTGGGAGGCGCTGGCGGCGCGCACCGCGGAATTGGTGGACGACAGCCAGTTGCCCGCGGCTGCGCGCAAGCTGGCTGAATCCGTGGTCGCCGGCCTGCAGGGGATGCTGCAATCGCCCTATGACGACTGGTTGACGGAAGACTACGCGATTACGCGGTTCGAACCCGGGACCCCGCTACTGGAACAGTACGGCCCGCTGGTGGCGCAACTGGTCCGCAATGAGTCGCAGCCCTTGTCGGCGTTGGAAGAGCGTGCCGTGCTGGAAGGAGCGCTCTCCTGCTACGGCTCCGATCTGCTGGTGGCGGGCTGGGCGTCGGCGGTGGTGTGTGATGCGGGGGAGGGTGCGGAGATCTCGATGCAGTTGATCGAGTACGCCAACTGCCAGCTGCTCGAGTTCCGGCACTACGACGCGGTGTTGAAGCAAGCGTTGCGGGAGATGGCCAAGAGCCTGGGCCAGCGGCGCTGGTGGCGGCATTGGCGGATTGCGCGGGAGGCGGCCCGGATCCACCAAATGCTGCTGGAGGTGCGGGAGATCACGGAGCGCAGTGACAATGGGCTCCGCCTGTTCGGCGACATGTTCTATGCCCGGGCGCACCGCGTTATTGCCAGCCGCATCGGCGTCGATGATTTCCGCCGCATTGTGGAAGGCGAGATGGCGACGATGCGGGAGCAGTACCAGTTCCTGATGGACGAATCCAGCTCTCAGCGCGCCTTCCTGCTGGAGGCCGCCGTGGTGGCCATTCTCGTCATCGAGCTGGTGATGCTGCTGGCGGAGCGAAAATAGGAGTGGAGGCCGCCACGATGGGGCTGGATGGGTTGGTGGGGCTCATTATTGCCGCACTGGGTGGAGCGGCCGTAGGTATTGAGCGGCAACGGTCCAGCCAGATCACGGTGAACGGCCGGCGCTTTGCCGGTATCCGCACCTTCGCCCTGCTGGGTGTCTTGTCGGGATTGGCGGGATGGTTGATTACGCGCGGACAGCCCCTGCCGGGGGCCTTGCTGATGTGTGGGGCGGCGGCGCTGGTGGCGATTGCGTATGGGGCGTCGGTGAAGCACGATCTGGATGGCACCACGCATGTCGCGGCGCTGGTGGTGCTGGGTGCCGGGCTGTGCGCCGGGATGCACGAATGGCAGCTGTCCAGTGGGCTGTTTGCGGCCACCACTCTGTTGCTGGCGGAGAAATCGCGACTCCATTCGGCCGTCGCGCGCATGTCTGACGAGGGCATCCGGGCCGGCATTCAGTTTGGCGTCATGGCGCTGATTGTTTTGCCGCTATTGCCTAAGGGCCCCTATGGACCACTGGGCGGCGTGCGTCCGCGTGAGCTATGGATGCTGGTGCTGGTGTTTTCTGGCCTCAGCTTTGTGGGCTACATCGCGCGTTCATTGGTGGGTGCGGGAAAGGGCTACGTGCTGGCGGGCTTTCTGGGTGGCTTAGTCTCTTCCACGAATGTGGCGTTGACCTTCTCGCGGCTCAGCCGGGCGGAGCAGGGAATGGCCGGGCCGCTGGCGCTGGGTGTGCTGGCGGCATCGACGCTGATGTTTCTACGTATCCTCACCGCATCAGCCTTGCTGAACGCCAGCATGACCATGGATCTGGCGCTGCTGTTCACGTTGCCGGTTCTGGCCGGAACCGTGATGGTGCTGCTCGGGTTGCGCAAGAAGAAGGCGGGCTCAGAACCACCCATGCTGGCCAATCCGCTGGAGTTGACCGCGGCGATCCAGATGGCTCTCATGTTCCAGTGCGTCCTGTTCGGAGTCCACTGGGTAAAGGAATCGTGGGGCGGCGCCGGCCTGGCCGTTTCGGGCGCGATCCTAGGTCTGACGGATGTCGACGCGCTCACCTTCTCGATGGCGCGGGCCGGGCAGGACGCCGCAGTCCGAGCGCTGGCCGTGCGCGCCACGGCGGTGGGCGCACTTTCGAACACGCTGCTGAAGTGCGCGGTCGTGCTGGTGTTGGCCAGCCCCGGTCTGCGGTGGCGGGCCGCTGGTGGTTTGCTGGTGATCGCGGCACTGCTGGGCGCGGCACTTGTTGGCGCCGAACTGCTGGTCCGCTAGTCGGGTGGCGCGCTTCGCCTGGCAGGCTGCGGAGAAAGGGTTTGCTTCTGAGCCGCGCGCGTCAGCGAGCGGTCTCCGGCCTTTCTCCGCAGCCTGCTAGTGATGGTCTACCCGCGGGGCGATTTCGCGGGCGCGGAATTCGCGGATCAGTTTCACCATGCGCTCGACGACGGCGTTGACGAACAACTCGCCTTTGGCTGCCTTGGCCTTGGTGGGGTCGCCCACGGTGCCGGTTTTTGAGTAGCGGCTGAACCATTCCTGGAAGAAAATGGGCGACGGATTCTGCAAGTCCCAGTAGAAGAACTCAGTGTGCTGAAAACTGATGTCCTTGCTCGCCTTGTCCATCTGCACCAGGTCCGGCCGGAGGTGCAGCAGCACGGAGGTTTCCAGCTCACACCCATGGGCCATGCCGCCCGGGTATTCGCTTTCGCGCTGGGCGGTGATCAGCTCCTTGGGGATCAGGCTCCACCAGGAGGCCATGGCCGCGATGGCGGTTGATTCGTTGGTGATGTTGCGGGCGGCGATGTCGAGGAAGGGCACGTTGCTGCCGTGGCCATTGACGATCAGGATTTTCTCGAAGCCATGGCGGGCGAGGCTTATGCCGATGTCGGTGACGTAGCGGATGATGGTTTCGCCCGCGATGGCAATGGTGCCGGGGAAGTCCATGTGGTGTTCGTTGAACGAGTAGTAGACCGGAGGCAGCAGCACCGCCTCATCGGGCACTTGCTCCACTGCCAGCCGCGACATCTCGGCGGCCGTGAGCACGTCGGTCACCAGTGGCAGGTGCGGGCCGTGCTGTTCGGTGGTGCCCACGGGCAACACGCAGACGCGCTGTTGCGCGACCGCTTCCTTTACTTCAGGCCAGGTCAACTCTTCATATCGAATCTTGGGCATCGTCTCAGGTTCCTTCGGGGCCTGCCTCACACGAGGCCGGCCGCGCATACATAATATCCAGGCAGGCAGGAGGAGTCACTATGCCCGAAGCTCGACCCGCGTTGGTGGTGTCCATCGCTCCCAGTTCACGCGCCGCCTGGACGCTGGTGGGCCTGTTGTGGTGCGCGTTTTTGCTGAACTACGTGGACCGCCAGGTAGTCTTTTCGATCTTCCCGGCGCTGGAACGGGACCTGGGTTTTTCCAGCGTCACGCTGGCCTTGATTGGCACGGTCTTCATCTGGACCTACGCCGTGGGCATCTTCATTGCTGGCCGGTTGGCTGATCTGCTGCCGCGGGCGCTGCTGGTCTGCGCAAGCCTGGTGCTGTGGAGCGTGGCGATCTGGGGCACGGCGCAGAGCCATTCCGTGAATGAGTTTCTGGTGTGGCGCGGGGCGATGGGGTTGACCGAAGCGCTCTATTTCCCGGCGGCCGCCGCGTTGATTGCGGGCTGCCACGGGCACGCCACGCGGTCCCGCGCCTTGGCCGTGCACCAGAGCGCGCAGCTGATCGGCGGTGCGCTGGGTGGTTGGTATGGGGGCTGGGCGGCGGACCATGCTGGTTGGCGCTTGGGTTTGTCGGCGCTGGCCGGGGCGGGCGTGCTTTATGCCGTAGTGCTGGCCTTCTCGCTGCGGCTGATCAAGATCCCTCCGCGTCCGGCGCGCGTGCGTGGTGAGGCCTCGCCAAAGGACGCGTTGCGTTCGCCGTCGTTGCGAATACTCACGGCAGCTTTTTTCTGCTTCTGCGGCATGCTGTGGATGATCTATGCCTGGCTGCCGCACCACATCTACCAACGCTATGGTTTGTCGATGACGGAGGCCGGGTTGGCGGCCACGCTCTACTTGCAGGTGAGCACGCTGGCGGGCATGATCGTGGGCGGCTACCTGGGCGATCAGCGAGGGCGGCGGCGGGTGGCGGGCGTGGGGCTGATCGCGTGTCCCATCTTTGGCTATCTGGTGTTTGCCGCGCCATCCTTGGGACTCACGATCGCCAGTGCCATTGGGTTTGGCCTGACGGCCGGGCTGTTCCAAGCCAACGTGTTTGCGCTGGCCTATGAATGGGTGGCTGAGCGGAACTACGGCTTCACGGCGGGTCTACTGAATGGCATGGGCGGACTAGCGGGAGGCTTGGGCATTCTGGTGGCGGGCGCTTACCGGGACAGCTTTGGTGTGGCGCCCACGGTGGCGGTGGCCGCGGGGGCCACCACCATCTTCGCCTTGTGGTTGCTGCGCCAGAAGCGCAACGCTAACGTTTAGGGCACCGTGATGTAGGGCACCTTGGCCTTGCTCATGGCATCGTTCAACCGGATCACATCTTCCTTGGTGAGCTTGTCGATGTGCTGCACGCCGCTCGACAGCGCCTTCTTGACCAACGCCACCTGCTCCAATTGGGAGGCACTGGGGGCGGCCGAGAAGCTGTCCATGGCCGCGATCAACTGCGAAACGCGGTTGGTGAGCGGGGGCAGGGTAAAGGCCGGCTCGGGCTTCTTCAGATCCTCCGGCGTTGGCGGCGGACCAAAGGCGCCTCCGCTGAAGACGAACGAGGGCCGCAGTTCGTCCAGCGACTTCTGCAGCGTCTCGGCGGCCTTCTTGACCTCGTCACTCATCTTGGCCGCATCGGGCCGCTTCCAGGCGGTCTGGAGGGCTTTCAGCGACGCGTCCACGCCGACGAACTTCTTCCGCAAGCCATCGGCTTGTTTGTAGAGGTCAAACAACTCGACGATGGCCGAACGGCGCTTTGCCCGGTCCGCGTCAGAGAAAAAGGTGACCCGCGGGTCCTCTTCCACCTTGAACGTCTTCGATACCTTGGTGCCGCCCACGGAAACCTCCAGGCGGTACTCGCCCGGGTCGACGGTGACGCCGCGAGCGGGGCCTTGGCCAAAGCCGCCACCACCACCACCGCCGCCCTCGCCCGCTTCCGCCGCACCCGCGCCTGCCGGCCGTTCAACGGGGGGCACCGGCGCATCAGTCCGCAGATCCCACACCAGGCGATTGACGCCGGCATCCAGCTTCAAGTCGCGCGTACGAATCTCGCGAACCTGCTTGCCGGCCTTGTCGAAGATGACGATCTTCAGGTCTTTCGCCTCGGGCTTGGACTTGAAGTGCACGTCCATCAGTGCCCCGTAGGGCGGATTGGCGCCCAGGTAGTGATCGTGGCCATCGAAATCGCGCGTGCGCGCCATGCGCCACAGTGTTGCCGGGCGGATGTCGAACAGCTCCACGGCGGCCGCAGCGGTGGCGGGAGTGGTTTGCTCCAGGGCCGAGATCGAATCCATGATCCAGATGCCGCGGCCGTGGGTGCCCAGGATCAGGTCGTTATCGCGCGGATGGATGGCGATGTCGTCCACGGGGACGCGGGGCAGATTGTTCTTCAACTCCGCCCACGTTTCACCAGCGTCCTGGCTGATGTAGAGGCCATATTCGCCGCCCGCGAACAGCAGATTCTTGTTGCGCGGGTGTTCGCGGACCACGTTGATGATGCCGCCTTCCTGCGGAATGCCTTTGGTGATCAGCTTCCAGGTCTGGCCAAAGTCAGAGGTCTTGTAGAGGTAGATGCCGTAGTCGCCGGTGCGGTGGCCGTCAAAGGCGGCGTAGGCGGTGCCTTCGGCATGGGCCGACGGCACGATGCGGCTGACGTAAGTGCCCTTGGGCAGGCCCGGAACTTTCTCGGTGATGTTGGTCCAGGTTTCGCCGTCCTTTGAGACATGCAGCAGGCCATCGTCGGTGCCCGCCCAGACGATGCCGGCGCGAACGTTCGATTCTGCCAGCGAGGTGATGGTGGGGAAGTTGCCGACGCCGTCATTGCGCGAAAGCATCGTGCGATCCTCCACTTTGCGGCCCATGATTTCCAGCGTCTTGCGGTCGACGTTGGTGGTCAGGTCCGGGCTCATGCGGCGCCAGGTGTCACCCTGGTTGGTCGATTTGAAGACGAAGTTGCCGCCGTAGTAGAGCGTCTTGCGGTCGTGCTTGGAGACGACGATGGGCGAGTTCCACTGGAAGCGGTAGCGCGCCTGCTCATCGTTGTCCTCACGCGGCCGGATCAGCCGTGCCTCGTGGGTCCGCAGGTCACGCCGCACCAGGTTGCCGTCTTGCGATTCGGCGTAGACGATGTAGGGTTCCACCGGGTCAATCTGGGCGTAAAAGCCATCGCCGCCTTGGACGGTGTACCAGTCGTCATTCTTGATGCCGCGCAGGTCCGTGGTGGCGGAAGGTCCGCACCAGGTGTTGTTGTCCTGCAGGCCGCCGCAGACCTTGTAGGGCTTCTGCATGTCGACGCCGATCTCATAGAACTGCGCGAGCGCGATGTTGTACTTGGCGTCCCAGGTGCGGCCCCGGTCGCGCGAGTAGTGGATGCCGCCGTCGCAACCGATCAACATGTTGTTGGAATTGGAAGGGTCGATCCACATGGCGTGGAAGTCGACGTGGATGCGGTTGACAAGGTTCGTACGGAACGTCTTGCCGCCATCTTCCGAGTAGTGCATCTGGACGCCCAGCACCCAGACGCGCTGGTCATTGTTGGGGTCCACGCGGACCTGGCTGAAGTACATCGGGCGCGGGTTGGTGGATGACATCTTGGTCCAGTTCTCGCCCTTGTCGTCAGACCGGTAGATGCCCGTGCCGCCTTCGGCCGCCTCGACCAGCGCATAGACGATGTTCGGGTTGCGGCGGTAGATGTCAAGCGCCATGCGGCCCTTTTCGCCTTTGGGTAAGCCGTTCGAAAGCTTGGTCCAAGTAGTGCCGCCGTCCACCGTTCGATAGAGCGCACTGCCCGGTCCGCCGCCATTGAAGCCGAACGCCGTGCGGCGGCGCTGATACGCCGCAGCGTAGATGGTGTCGGGATTCTGCGGGTCCATCGCAATGTCGGTGACACCGGTGTCGGCGTTGATGAAGAGCGACATCTGCCACGACTTGCCACCGTCTGTGGACTTGAAGACACCACGCTCCGGATTGGCATCCCAGAGTTGTCCCACGGCCGCAACGTAGAGCACGTTCGGGTTTGAGGGGTGGATGGCGATGCGGGCGATGTGGTGGGTGCCCTTCAAGCCCATGTGGGTCCAGGTCTTGCCGCCGTCGCCCGACTTGTAGATGCCGTTGCCCCAGGAGGAGCTTTGGCGGTTGTTGGCTTCGCCCGTGCCCACCCAAACGGTGTCCGGTTCGGAAGGAGCTACCGTGACGTCGCCGATGGTGGAGACCTTCTGGTCGTCAAACACGGGCGTCCAGGTGATGCCGCCATTGACGGTTTTGAAGACACCGGCGGAGGCCGTGGCTGCGTAGGCGATGTTGGGGTTGGATTCGACCACGGCGAAGTCGTCAATGCGGCCGCCCATGGTGGCGGGCCCGATCTCGCGGAATGTCAGGTTCTTGAATGGCGCAACTGACGTCTGCGCGAGAAGGTGGAGTGAGCAGAAAACGACCAAAAGAATGTGGCGCATAGGCCTCCCGTTAGCTTGTCATTGTAGCGCGCTGCTGTTGGCTGAACTTTATGGGGCGGCAGGGGGGCAAATGGTAATCTAGGAGCGGAAAGCCCCACCGAACGCCCGTGTCGAACTACCAAGTCATCGCCCGCAAGTACCGCCCCCAATCGTTCGGTGAACTGATTGGCCAAGGACCAGTGAAGGTGACGCTGGAGAACGCGATCACGCAGCGCCGGATTGCGCACGGCTACATCTTTGCCGGGCAACGCGGAACGGGCAAGACCACCGTGGCCCGCATCATGGCGCGCTGCTTGAACTGCTTTGAGGGCCCTACGCCTCATCCCTGCGGCAAGTGCGCGTCCTGTCGCGAGATCGCCAGTGGTTCGGCCATCGATGTCATCGAGATCGACGCGGCCTCCAATCGCGGCATCAACGAAATGCGTGAGCTGCGGGAGAACGTCCGTTTCCGCCCCGCCCGGGACCGCTACAAGGTCTTCATCGTCGACGAAGCGCACCAGATCACCAATGAGGCGTTCAACGCCCTGCTGAAGACACTGGAGGAGCCGCCGGAGTGGGTGGTGTTTATCCTGTGCACCACCGAAACCCACAAGATCCCGACCACGATTGCGTCGCGCTGCCAGCAGTTCAGCTTCCGGTCGGTTGATTTTGAAGAGCTGGTCGGCCGCATGCAGTGGATCTGTGGTGAGGAAGGGATCACGGCGGACGACGACGCGCTGGCGGTGCTGGCGCAGGTGGGCGAAGGCAGCGTACGTGATTCGCTGTCGGCGCTGGATCAAGCCATTGCCTGTTGTGGCACCACGCTGGCCGCGCAGGATGTGCGGGATCTGTTGGGTCTGTTCTCGCTGGACACCATGGGCGAAGTGACGGCGGCGCTGGAGGCCGGGGATTCGCGCAAGATGCTCGATCTGGTGCAGGAACTGGAACGCAACGGCCGCAGCCTGCAACACTTCTGCCGGGAACTGGCGCGGTATCTGCGTAATCTGCTGGTGGCTCGCATCGCGGGGCCGAACACGCGCCTGATTGCCGCTTCTCCCACTGAGCAAGCCAAGCTGGCCGAAGTCTCCAGTCGCTTCTCCGAAGAAGACCTGACGCGCTATTTGCACCTGACGCTGGAACTGTTCAAGGAATTGCAGTACGCGCTGCAGCCGCGCCTCTTGCTGGAACTGGGGTTGCTGCGCTTGGTCTATGCCGGGCGCATGGTGTCGCTGGAACAGGCCCTGGCGGGCGGCGCGCCTCCTTCGCCAGTTGCGCCCAAGGCTCCGCCGGCGGCAGCCGGGTCTGGTGGTGCTACGTCTCGATTTGCGCCTCGTCCGTCGGTGGCATCGACGTCGGCGGCTCCGCCGCCATCTGCGCCGGCGCCCGCAGCTGCGGCCTCCGCCGCACCTCCCTTTACCCCGACGGCGCCCCGGACGACTGCGGCGCGGCCCGCGGCACCGCCGCCGCCCAGTGAGCCCGCAGGTCCTCTCCCTGCTCCACCGGGCAGCTTGCAGGATCGCCTGACGCAGACGCTGGTGGAAGCGGGCCGCAAGATGTCCGCCGATGCGGTGGCCCATGCGGAACTGGTGCAGGCACCCGATGGCATCACTTTCCGGGCTCCGAAAGAGTTTTCGCTATCGCTCAGGTCAGCCGAGATCCAGAAGGCCGTGGCGGCTTTGTTGGGCCGCCCGACAAAGATCACGGTGGAGGTGGCCGAAGGCAGAGCCTCCGCCTCGGCAGCCGGGCCCTCCGCCAAGGCCGCTCCGACACCGGAAGAAAACGAAGCCATGGAGCGCGCGTTGGCCAATCCCGACGTGCAGAGATTTCAAGAACTGTTTCCCGGCAGCCAAGTCCGCCGGGTGGATGATTTGAAGAACTATGAGGTCTAGCCGCCCATGGCAGCACCGGGCAACCGCTCCCTCGCGGTCTCGGCTCGGTATCGGGTTGATGAACGGTACCGCGTTGATGCTACAGAGCCGCGCGCGTAAGCAAGCGGTCACATCGGCGAAAACAATGGCTAGTACCGCGAACGGTTAGTTCGCTCTATTGGATATTTGGAGAAAGGTTGAACAATGAAACTCCCCGGTAACATGCAGGCCATGATGAAGCAGGCCCAGCAGATGCAGCAGAAGCTGCAGGACGATATCGCCCAGATCCGCGTCGAAGCGGCGGCGGGCGGCGGCATGGTCTCGGTCAAGATGGATGGCCAGAAGAACGTGCTGGGCGTCAAGATCGACCCCGAAGTGGCGGGCGATGTTGAGATGCTGCAGGACATGGTGTTGGCCGCCTTCAATGAAGCCGCCAAAAAGGTGGACGAGCAAGCAGCCGCCAAGACCTCCGGTCTGTTGGGCGGCATGGGCCTTCCCCCAGGACTGTTCTAAATGGCAGATTTCGCCGAGCCGCTGCAACGCCTGGTGGAGGAGTTCCGCCGCCTTCCGGGCGTCGGCCACAAGAGCGCGCAGCGGCTGGCCTTCTACGTCCTCCGCAGCCCGCGCGCGGACGCCGAACGGCTGGCCCAAAGCCTGCTGGACGTCAAGGACAAGCTGGGCCTCTGCGCCACCTGCAACAACATCTCCGACGCAGAGCTGTGCCCCTACTGCCGCAACCCCAACCGCGACCAGACGCAAATCTGCGTGGTCGAAGAGCCGCACAACATCATGCCGGTGGAGACGACGCGCACCTTCACGGGCCTCTACCATGTGCTCCACGGCGCCATCTCGCCGCTACGCGGCATTGGGCCGGAGCAGCTAAAGATCAAGAGCCTGCTGGCGCGACTGAATACCGGTGAAGTGTCGGAGATCATCATCGCCACCAACCCCACCGTCGAAGGCGAAGCCACGGCCAGCTATCTGGCGCGCCTGCTCAAGCCCCTGGGCGTCAAGGTGTCACGGATCGCGATGGGCATTCCGGTGGGCAGCGATCTCGAGTTTGCGGACGAAGTGACGATGTCGAAGTCGCTCGAAAATCGCCGCGAGATGTAGGGAGCGTAACCCCGGAGGGAATACAATGTGGCGCAGGCTGACATTGTTAGTCTGCGCCACACGATTGTCAGGCCGGTGCCTTATTCTGGTCACGCCTTTGGTTGCATGGCGCCAGCGGCCTTCTGCCGTTAGTAGCGCAGAATCGCGACGACCGACGCACTGCCGGTTAAGGCACCTTCCGGCAGCGGCATCACTTTGCCGCGATGCCGCAGGGTGTCGACGATGGCGGCGTTGACTAGATCGACGTTGGTGGCGACAAACTCGCCGCCCAGCATCCGGCGCTCGGTCAAGGTGTCATAGTTGCCGCTGGCTTGCGTGCCGGGGCTGTAGGCTAGATACTCCACTAAGCCCAGTGCGGCGGCGCGGACAATGGCGTGCAACTCTTCCACGGCTTTCGCGCTGCCGGCCAGCTCCCGGTAGAGTTGCAGGACGTGCTGCAACTCCGGACTGATCCATTGGCGGACCAGGGCGCGCCCCTGGCGAACCATCTCCGCCACGGGCGTTCCACCTTCCGGGCTGCCGCCAACACTGGACTCGACGACCCGCGGATAAGTGCTGGCGGTCTGGAACGCGGCCACTTCCGGCTTGGTTCCGGCGATGACCAGGGGCAGCGGATGCTTGGCCAGCATCGAATGCAGCCCGCGATCAATCGAACGGCAGAAGTCATGAAAGTGCCCCGATTCGGCTTCCCGCTCTGAACCGGTACCGAACGATACCGGAGATTGCGCTCCGTGCCCGCCGCTGGCACCGGACCGGGCCCGCAGCAGGTGGTCCGGCTGATCGAAGTTCTTGAACTTCTCATAGTCGCTGACGATCTCCGGCGGCAACACCATCTCCTGGTGGCCCTCCTGATCGATCTTCAGCAACTGGACGCGCTTGCGGCTGAGTTGCAGCAGATAGAAGTCTGGCGTGGCCATCAGCTGGCCCAAAACAGGGGCGATCTGGAAATGCCGGCCCACGAAGAGCTGGTCGAGATCCAAGCCGGGTTGCCGGAACAGTTGCAGCGTCTCGATGGAGCGGAAAATGATCAGGACATCCCGATGGCCTTCCAGCAACTCCGGGTCGTGCTCCAAGTGGCGGAGGGGTGACAGCAGAGCGTCGATATCGGTCGGTAGGATGCCGGCCGCGGTTAGCTCAGTTTCGGCGGCGGCCAATTGAACCCGTAGCCGCGCGACGCTGTTCTGCGACTGGCCTCCGGGCCGGTGGCCGGGCAGGTAGAGGCTCAGGCATGGTCCTTCAAAGGAGGACAAGGTGGTGAGGTCGGCCAGGGTGGGCAGCGGCCAGCCAGCCACTGTGCCCCGTGGCGATGTTTCAAGCGAACGATGAGGTCTCATGGGCAATCCTTGCGGATGGATTTCCACCCGCCTTCCTTCGCTGGTATCTACGCCAGCTATCTGGAAGCAGTGCACTTGGCGGGCCAATGCGACGCGGTGTGAAAGACCAGCAATTGCCACTCCGGCGCGTCCGTGGTCAGCGGCACCAGGCCTCCGGTGCGCCAGTTGGCCCAGGACGCGGGGCAAATGAGCCACCGATTAGTTGGCGTTTGCCGCCGCTGAACAGCCTGTGGTGGGAACCAACGGCGAGATTGGTGGGCCTGTGTGTCCGAGGACACTAGTCGCGGTTGGTATCGGGCAAGAGCGGCGCGCTACAGCGCTACGTCCGGCCATCTCTTCATCGCCGGACGGGCTTGCTCAAAAGCATGGGCCAACTGCAGCACGCCGAAGTCATCCTGGTGGCGGCCCACGATCTGCAGGCCTACCGGGAGGCCATCGGAGGTGAAGCCGCCGGGGATTGAAAGAGCAGGCAGCGCAGTCATCGTGATGAAGTAGCAGGACTGCATCCAGTCGATGTAGGTGGCCATCTTCTTGCCGTCAATCTCCGAGACATACTCCTGCGTCACGTCAAACGGCGGCACCTGGACCACGGGCAGAATCATAAACTCGTAAGTCTCCATGAACTTCGCCACGCGCCCAAATAGCTGCGCCCGCTGCGTCTCGGCGGTGGCGATCTGGGGGCCGGTCAGCTTCTGGCCGCGTTCCACTTCCTCGATCACGGTGGCCTTCATCAGGTTCTTGTGCCGGAGATACTTTTCGCCATGATTCTCGACGTAGCCCAGTGCGCGGAAGACCTTGAACATCGCATCCGCATTCGACATGTCCGGCTCGGCCTCTTCGACGCGACAGCCCATCGCTTCAAACGTCTTCCGCTGGCTGGTGAAAACCTCGCGGACGCGCCGGTCAAAGGGTAGCTGCGCGAAGTTGGGGCACCAGGCGATGCGGATGCCTTTCATTGAACGGCCGAGCGGTTGGGCGAAGCGTGACCCGGGCTCATGAATCGAGAGCGGGGCTGCCGGGTTGGGTCCGGCGAGCACTGACAGGAACAGTGCGAGGTCCTGAACATTGCGTGCCATGGGTCCGGAGATGCTGAGCGGGCTGAAGGTGGTGTTGATCGGTACCCGTCCGGGCGACACGCGGAAGCCGACCACGGAGCAGAAGCTGGCGGGGTTGCGCAAGGAGCCGCCCATGTCGCTGCCGTCGGCAATCGGCACCATGCCGCAGGCCAGGGCCACGGCCGCGCCGCCGCTGGAACCGCCGCAGGTCTTCGTCAGATCCCAGGGGTTCTTGGTGGCTCCAAAGACCGGGTTGAAGGTCTGCGAACCCGCGCCAAATTCGGGCGTGTTGGTCTTGCCCATGGTCACGGCACCCGCCTGCTGGATGCGGTCGACGATCAGGGCGTTGGCCGTGGGCACGTTGTCCTTGAAGATGGGCGAGCCAAACGTTGTCCGGATGCCTTTGGTCTCAACCAGGTCTTTGTGGGCCACGGGGAGTCCATGCAAGGGGCCGAGGAAGCGTCCCTTTGCTGCGGCTTCATCGGCCTTCTTCGCCGCCGCCTCGGCGATCTCGGGCGACAGGGTCACGATGGCGTTGACCTTGGGGTTGACGCGGGCAATCTGGTCCAGGTGCGCCTTCAATACTTCGCGGGCGGAGACCTGCTTCTTCTTGAGGCGCGTGGCCAATTCGGTGGCCGTCAGCAGGCAAAGCTCCGGAGCGGCGGCGCTGCTGGACTGGGGCAGGGCAGCGGCGGTGGCCAATTGGACGGCTTGGCGGCGGGTGAGGCGGGTGGAATCAGACAATCGGACGCTCCTTGGATCTTGCCGCGCGCGGGCACGGGGTCGATTTCCGGAGTTTACCAGGGTCTAGCAGGGAGTTTACCAGGGTCTAGCAGGCTGCGGAAAAAGGCGGACGACCGCTTGCTGACGCGCGCGGCTCAGAAGAAACGCGCGCGTATTTTCAAAAACTTACAGAGCCACGACCGTGAGGGAGTGGTATCGCGAAACCCTTTTTCCTGATACCACTATGGAGCAAGGAGGCGGGCTACTTGGTGGGGGCCAGATTCGGCTCCATGAACTCGACGCGGGTGCCGTCGGGATCATAGAGGTTTGCGAGCGAGCGCTTGTTGCGGCCGATGCGCGGGCGGAAACGGTCCGTGTCGGCGACGCCGCGGATCTTCAGGCGACGCCAAGTCTCCGCAATGTCAGGGGTTTCCAGGCAGATGTGCTGCATGCTGCCCAGTTGATCGGGCGT